>NZ_JBYKYF010000332.1:0-3103 GCF_057736855.1 Sporomusa sp. | reverse complement strand
CCAATGCAAGCAAAACACCTGTTACGAACAGCAATATTCCCAATAGAGTTGGATCTTGAGGCGCATTTATCAGTGAGTACATCATAATGGTTGTCGACAGTGCGGTAACCATCATCATCGGTTTACGGCGCTTGTTAAAAACATTATCCGAAAGCCAACCGCCTATAAAATTTCCGACTACAGTCCCAGCAAAAGGCGCTGATGAAACAAAAGCTGTTTTCATAATTGCGAATTTTTTTACTGTAACTAGATAGGTTGGTAACCATGACATAAGCACACTTACAATACCCACCATGAAGAAATAACCAACCGCAGCTCCGTAAATGTCCCAGCTTTTAAATACCTGGGCCGAATTTTCTAAAAGTTTTACTTTCTTGGCGCGAACAATTTTATCTACCCACCAGAGCTTGTATTCCCGCTTTTTCTCTTCTTTTTTTTGCGCTACCGTATTATCTGCAATATATTCGGCCTCAGCCGCCGAAACAAACCTACTGTCAGCCGGTTTATTCGTTACCAATAAGTACCAGACAATTGATAATAATAACCCAGGGATCATAAATATATAAAAGATCTCACGCCAGCCCCACATTGAGATAATCCATGCGCACAGCGGCGGGACAATCAAAGGACCTACTTTAGATCCGGCAAGAAAAATTCCTGATGCTGTGCCTTTTTCCTTTGCGGGAAACCAGTTATTAATTGCAGTTGTACATGCAATTGCCACTGGTGCTTCTGCTACCCCTACCCCTACGCGTAAAGCTTTAAGAGCAAAAACAGAATTTGCCATACCAATCATACCGGTACATAAGGAAGTGAGACCCATGCCAATCGAAAACATCGCCCGCATACCAAATTTTTTTACCAAAAAACCTGAAGGAATCTGCATAAGCGCATACCCTGCGAAAAATAGGCTGATGATAGCTCCCGCTTCAGTATTACTCATGGCAAATTCTTTTCGAAGATAAGGTAAAGCAAATCCAATATTTGCTCTATCAGCATTTGCTACCGTATAAAGTACAAACAGTAATGCCATGACAACCCAGCGGTAACCAGTCTTCTTTTCCTTATTCATCTTGAAACCTCCAAATCTTAATTTAGTAACACAAATAAGTTTCGGACGCAGTATGCTTGACTTTGAGTTTTTCACTCCTTTCTTATACGTTATCCATACGCTGCAGCTATACTATAACAACGCAAGAAGCATGCCAACACGAAAACACCCCCATTTTAGGCATTTTGACCATCAGATCAACAAGAAGATAAGCTCAGGAATGAGCCTCTCTTTTATAATCAAGGCTCATTCCTGAGCTTTTATCCCACTTAAATTCGAGGATTATTTAGTATAATGTTAATATTATAACAACTAAAAACCTAGCTATTATAAGTAAAAACCATGTAATACTTTTAATCAAGACTTTACTTATTATTGTTGGCATGAAAAATGCTTAGCTATTTATTTAAAGATACCAACATTTTTTAACCATGCTTTTGGAAAGCATGGCTAGTAATGGAGGGGAAAAAGTTGTATCAAAATGAAAAACCAAATATTCTTAATGCTATTTTACTCGCGTATCCAATTTTTTTACAATCATTGCCTTATAATATCGGCATAACCATCACTAACCAAGAAAAATACTTAGTATATCGACCAGCGGAAAATCTTAATTTGAACATTCCTGTAGGCGAAGCCATCCGCCCTGGTAGTCTTGTCGATAGAGCAATGAAAGAAAAGCGTAAAGTATTTATGAAAGTTGACAAATCTGCCCGGGGTCTACCATATATTGGCTGTGCCAATCCCATTCTAGACCAGAGTGGCGAGGTAGTAGGAGCTTTTGCTACTTCAGTAGCTGTTGACAAATACGAAAAAACCCAGCAATTAGCCGATTCATTAAATAGTCAGATTAAATCAATAGCACAGATATGTGAAAAAGTTTCAGGCCAAACTGAAGAAATTGCATCTGTAAGCCGGATATTACTGCAAACTTCAAAGGACTCACAGGAACATGCTAAAGAAACTGAGAAAATATTATCCATATTAAAAGGAATTGTCGCTCAAACAAATTTACTTGGCCTAAATGCAGGTATTGAGGCCGCAAGAGCAGGCGTTTCCGGCCGAGGCTTTCAGGTGGTAGCCGAAGAAATCAGAAAATTAGCCACTAGTAGTAATTCATCCGTAAAAAACGTTGGAGATATTATTATGATCATTCAATCTAATAGTACCAAGGTAGCAGAAGAAGTTCATACAGTTGAAGAAGCCATTGGTAACATTGCGACTGCCTTATCGAACCTAACAGCCATTACCCAACAGGTAAGCGTATTAGCTGGAGAGTTGAATAATGTAGCAAATGAGCTTTACAAGTAATCCTCAGTAATAATGTTTTGACCTAAAATATGTTAATATTATGTTAATATTATGTTAATAAATATATAAGAATCGCTATAAAACGTGTTCTGTAGATGAAGTTATTATGTATCGTCGCCGAAAAGAGGGTGTCTATGAACCGTATTGTTTTCATCTCTCCTTACAAAGATCTATCTACTATGGCACAGTCAGTGGCGAAAGAACTGGGACTAGCCGTAGAATTCTATGAAGGTTGGTTAGAAGAAGCTGGTAAAATTATTGAGAACCTGAACGGCCCGCCAATTGATATACTCATGAGCCGCGGTGGAACGGCCAAGTTTTTGGCTGAAAGATTTTCTATTCCCGTCATTCCTGTCAATACAGGACCTTATGAAATTTTAGATGCATTATATGAAGCTAGTCAGTTTTGTAAAAATATTGTGATAACATCATATCGAGAGCATTATATCGGTTTGGCTCTCATGGAAAAAGTATTGGGTATTTCGATTACAGAAGTTATGATTACAGATTTAAACACACTAGAACAGCGAATTGCTTCATTTGCTTCTGAAGGAAATTACTGCATCGTTGGTGGAGGACCTTCTGTAGCCTATGCCCAAAAATACGGCTTACCCTATGTTTTTTTAAAAACCAATCGTGTAACATTGCAATCTGCTTTTCTCGAAGCTGAGAAACTAGCTACACTACGAAGGGAAGAAACCAGAAAGTCACGTCGCCTAGAAGCTATCTTGAACGCAACCT
>NZ_JBYKYF010000331.1:0-3117 GCF_057736855.1 Sporomusa sp. | reverse complement strand
CCTTCGCATCAACTACTTTGACCTCCAAACCGGGTAGCGCCTTGCCGATAGAACAGTATTTTGGTTTTTCCACCGGGTTTAAGGTCACAACTGGTGAAGCTTCAGAAAGACCATATCCCTCAAGAATGTTTTTACCATATTTATCAGCAAACTGCCGAGCCACTGTTTCTGGTAGTGATGCTCCGCCTGATATAAAGAGTTTTACTCCTGCCAAGTCTTCCGGCTGCCCTACACGGGTAAGAATATTATACATAGGCGGTACACCATAAACGACAGTCACGCCATACTCTTTAATAGCGGCAATGGTTTCTTTGGGAGCAAATGCATCCAATATGGTTATCGAAGCTCCACAAAGCAAGGCATTAAGTATAGCGCAGGTCCAAGCAAAACAATGATACATTGGAAGCACACATAGTACATTATCACTGGCGGTGACAGGCAATACCTTGCCGAAGGTTTGCGCATTGCTTACAAGGTTTTTATGGGTTAATACCGCACCCTTCGGGTTGCCAGTAGTACCGGACGTATAAATAATGACACAGGGGTGGTTTTCGTCAAATTTACTAGTTGGGGGCGAAATCTCAGGCAATGTCTGTACGTCCTGCCTGATATCTGCTAGGATATGCTGCTTGACATCCTGAGAGTATCCTAGATGCGCAAGTTCAGCTTCAAGAGGCATACGCTCCATAGTAACAAGATGTTTTATGTTAGCATCGTTAATAATAAACGCTATCTCGCGAGGTGTCAGTTGAAAGTTAATCGGTACAACCACAGCCCCGAGACTGGCAATGGCCATATAGGAATAAACAAATTCGACCGAATTGCGTGAAAACAGCCCAACATGTTCGTCTGCCCGAATCCCTGACAAATAAAAGTAATTTCGATATTTCGCCACTTGCCGGACAACCTCGGCATATGTCACATAGTCTTTTCCATGAAAAGCTATACTAGTTGGTGTTCCCCTATAAATCAGTTCATGAACTAACAATAGATGCCCCCCTTATATGTGTAGTGCTAAAACATTCTACGCGTCATTGTACCGTAAAACCATCGCTTTGTCGATAATAATAGTATTGCCATACAAAAGCATACAAATTATCAAGGATAATATGGTATCAAGGCTTAGCCGCTGGTGAAACCTGGACTATGCACCAAAACTATACATGCTTATTTACTAAAGAAAAAAACGTAAATGCTGTAAGATGTTCTTACAGCATTTACGTTTTCCTCTTTACTATTGCCTTAAAACATGCAAATAAGCAATTTATAATAGTTGGCGTTAAATACTAATTTTTGCTCCTAATAGCTCAACAAAAGCTCTTAACCATGCTGGATGATCTGGCCAAGCTTGCGCCGTTACCAAGTTACCGCTAACCACTACCTGCTCGTTTTTCCATTCAGCACCAGCCAATTGACATTCAGCGGCACAAGCTGGGTACGAGGTTACTGTTTTGCCTGCCAATACATTAGCCGGAGCTAACAGTTGCGTTCCATGGCAAATGGCGGCTACTGGTTTGCCAGCAGCAAAAAAGTCTTGCACCAACGCAATTACTTCAGGATACATACGAATATATTCAGGTGCCCGACCGCCAGGAACTACCAACCCGGCATAATCTTCGGATTTAACGTCTTTAACTGCAATATCAACGGCAATCCGATGTCCGGTTAGTTCCACATAGGTGTCTAGCCCGACAAAGTCGTGCACAACCAGTTGCACCATATCGCCAGCCTGCTTATTGGGCACAGCTACGTCAACATGGTAGCCTAGCATCATGAGTGCTTGTTGGGGTACTTTAACCTCATAATCTTCCGCACAATCACCTGTCAGTATAAGAATTTTCTTCGCCATTACCTAGTAACCTCCTTATATTTTGATATAATATTAACTGTTCGATAATAGTAATATTTTTCCTGCTGGTACCCAGCGCAATCACTTACAGTTTTTTACTCCATTATACTTCTTGGGCTGCGATATTCTGCTACACTTGATCGTTACTATATATTTGGGAAAATTGGACAGGCAACCATCCTAATATTGACTATTTCTTACAGATCGGTTATAGTAAATTAAATTATCTAAATTCTCACAAGCATCTGTTTACTTGCAGATGCTTTTTCTGTACTGGAGGTTTACCATATGCCAATAGCAATTCCTAACGACCTGCCTGCAGCCAGTATTCTTGAAAATGAAAACATATTTATCATGTACGAAGACCGAGCCTACAGTCAGGACATCCGTCCTCTCAAGATTCTGCTCTTAAACCTGATGCCCACTAAAATTGTTACCGAAACCCAATTTCTCCGTTTATTAAGTAATACGCCTCTCCAGGTAGAAGTTGATTTTATGTATACAGCAACCCATATGCCTAAAAACACATCACCAGAACATCTCATTAAATTTTATGAGACTTTTGATACCATCAAATCCCGCAAATATGATGGCATGATCATAACCGGCGCCCCGGTAGAGCAGATGCCTTTTGAACAAGTAGCTTACTGGGATGAACTTTGCGAGATCATGGAATGGAGCAAAAAACATGTCTATTCGACTCTTCATATTTGTTGGGGAGCACAAGCCGGATTATACTATCACTATGGTATTCCAAAGTATCCACTTCCGGAAAAAATGTTCGGAGTGTTTCCGCACAAAACCGCCTCTTCCAAATCTAACAAGCTGTTTCGAGGGTTTGACGATATATTTTATGTTCCCCACTCCCGTCATACCGAAGTCAGACGGGAAGACATTGAAAACAATCCCTCCCTCCACATTCTCTCAGAGTCGGAAGTTGCCGGCGTTCATACAGTAGCTGATAGTAATGGGCGGCAAATTTTTATAACCGGCCATTGTGAGTACGATCCGCTGACGCTCAAATCAGAATATGACCGCGATGTGGCCCTCGGTCTGCCAATTAAAATTCCTTATAATTATTTTCCAAACGATGATCCCAGCAAACCGCCGATAGTGCTTTGGCGCAGCGCCGCTAATCTGTTATTCTCCAACTGGTTAAATTACTATGTGTATCAAGAAACCCCATACGATCTCTCAACTTTATAAAATAAAAGGGCTCTATAATAAATGTTGGGGTAACCAGTTCTACAACTGGAACTGCCTCAACA
>NZ_JBYKYF010000330.1:0-3128 GCF_057736855.1 Sporomusa sp. | reverse complement strand
GTGGTTCTTCAACCTAGGGTTGCAGGCCGCAAGTTGGTCCACCGCTGCCGTGGCTGCTGCGTGGATAAAGGAAGAACTGTTTACTGATCTTAGGAAAATTCGTGTTCCTGCTTTGATTCTTCATGGTATTCATGACAAGATTTGTTTTTTCCCGTTAGCGCTCGCTCAAAAGCAAGGAATTAGAAACGCCAAACTTGTCCCGTTTAAATATAGCGGTCACGGCTTATTCTATGATGAACGCGATAAATTCAATAAAGAACTGATACACTTTATCGAGGAATAATATAACCTCAGTTTCCCTCCTCTTTATATACCTGTAACCATTCGCACTACTAATTAATATTATGTTAATAGAATATCACAAGGAGGTAGTTTCAGATGGGTCATGATATAGATATTAACAACTTTAGATTTTTCGTATTACGAAACAATACAACCGGGAGTATAGCTATACCGCTTACCACATCGCCAATACCAACAACTTTGGCCTCTCTTACCCTGCGGTCTAATTTTGATTGCGACCAAGCAGTACTATTAACCGCAACTGTTGGCTGGCGGGCGCTAACTAATGGTACTGGACCAGAGAGGGTCAATGTCTTATTTAAAATTTGGCGTGGCAATCCGGCAACAGGAACTTTGATTTTTAGTGCTGCTGATAGCGTTGATAGAGACATTGACAGTAGAAAAATTACCAGTTTTACGCATGTTGACGGCCACTTAGATTTGCGTTCATCCAGACCTCCTATCTATTTTCTTACTGCTGAACTGCCAAACGCCGGCACTGCTGCAACGGTTATTGGGCCAGTTACATTTACCGCTACCGAATTCGAAAAGTAAAATCAAATTAACCATACTGTTTCTTGATGTCAAAAGGCGGCAAATGCGTAAACCCACGTATTTGCTTTCTTTTTTTACAGGATAAGATAGCGTTTCCGAAGAGTTTATTCCCTATTGTAACATAAAAAAAAAGTTGACATATAATGTAGTAAAATACCATAACAGGAGGTCGCATATATGGATCGTTACACCGAAGAAAGGCCTATGCCTTTTGGCTGTAAACCACCAAGGTGCATAGGAAAATTCAATGAGAAATTCAAAGTCTATGAGGTTTGCTGTCGTATAGTGGTAAAGGTTTGTCCCGTCTGCGGTTTTGAGTTTGAACCCCAATTCCATCATATGTGCCCACGTTGCAGACATCATGGACCTGGCGGCTTAGGTCCTGGCGGTTTTTGTCCTGGTGGCTTTGGTCCCGGTAGTTTAGGTCCTGGTTGGTTTGGCCCTAACGGATTTGGTCTTAATGGATTTGGTTTTGGTGGATTTGGTCCTGGCGGTTTCGGTCCTGGCGGTTTCGGTCGGCCTGGCGCCTACGGCCATGGAGGAATAAAAACCAAGGTGAGTGAAGCAGTCGAAGAAGACGATGACGACGCAGATTAATAGTTCTATAGTAAACCGCCGAATGTTTCTTTTTCATCGTAAGGCGGTTTCTTATTTCTGTTCCCATTCGCCAAAGAAAGATGAACTTCTGCCACCTGCAATAACGAAAATAGACATTAGTCCCAAATTGACTAGACTAATGTCTATTTCTTCGCCCCAATAACATACATGAATGGTTATAATTATCAGTTATTGTCCCATCTGTAACGATGCATAAATGGCATCAATCAGCTTATCTAATTCCGGTTCTTGCTGAGGTTTCATCGTTGACTTAATTTCAAATGGCGCTCCAACAATCTCCATATTACTCATTTTTTCTAAATGACCCAGCATGATTTTTAGAGCCATATTCGCCCAAGTATGATTAGCAACTACAGCTACCTTTCGGTTACGAAAACGTAGTGCAGTCATTTCATGTAGCAGGGAATCCATGGCATAGTAAAGCCCCATGTTATAAGTAGGTGCTCCCAAAACAAGATGGCTATATTTCCAGGCGTCAGCAATGATATAGGATGGGTGAGTCTTCGATACGTCATACATGCGAATATCCTCAACCCCTTTTGCCGACAATTTGTTGGCAATCAGATTCATGACATTCTCCGTATTACCGTACATGGAGGCATATGCCAAGACTACACCTGGTTTCTCCGGCTGATACTTACTCCAACGATCATATTTATCGAGAATATAAGGCAATGATTTACGCCAAACCGGCCCATGCAGCGGACATATAATTTGAATATCTAGACTTGCGGCTTTGTTCAAAACCGACTGGACTTGATCCCCAAATTTGCCAACAATATTAGTGTAATAGCGTCTGGCATCATCCAAATATACAGATTCAAAATCTGTCTGATCACTAAACAAATTGCCGGATATGGCTCCAAATGTGCCAAACGCATCAGCAGAGAATAATATCTTTTCTTTCTTCTCATAGGTGAGCATGGCTTCAGGCCAATGCACCATCGGAGCAAAAATAAAAGTGAGGGTATGTTCACCTAATGAAAGTTCATCCCCCTCCTTTATCTGCACGTAGTTTTCCGGTTTATTCAAATGAAAAAACTGCTCAATAAATTGGAAAGTCAATTTGTTCCCAACAATCTTCATATCAGGATAGCGATTCAGCAATTCTCCAATATGAGCACAATGATCAGGTTCCATGTGGTTAACAATCAAATAATCTAATGTACGCCCATTCAATACATGAGTAAAATTTTCCCAAAATTGAACACTAATGGCAGAATCAACCGTATCCAGGAGCGCAGTTTTTTCATCCAGAATAACGTAAGAATTATAAGATACCCCATTAGGCAGCGGAAACATATTCTCAAACCGTTCCAAGCGCCAGTCATTACCTCCTACCCAGAAAATATTGGATGTAATCTCTTGCACGCAATGCATAACATAACCCCTCTCTATATATTTATTAAATAATATTAATGCAGTTTAAAAACAAATATTCCCTCTTACCCTGTTTTTTCCTGCTACTTACTTACGTATTTACCATAATAATACCACTATTAATAATTTATTTCAAGCAATAATAATTATCTTTTATATACCTAAACAACTCTCTTCCATCCAGGCAAAATGATACCTCCTATGACACCTACTTCGCCATAGGAGGTTTAATAATTATGGGCTCTATAATAAATGTTGGGGTAACCAGTTCTACAACTGGAACTGCCTCAACA
>NZ_JBYKYF010000013.1:0-23744 GCF_057736855.1 Sporomusa sp. | reverse complement strand
CCAGCAAAAGCAGCAGCTTCCGTCCGGCTGGAAAAAAAGCGGTATTGTGTGCCTTCACTCTCTGTCCATTCGACAACATAACTGCCCAGCCGTTCACACAGCGCCTGAGGAGTATTGAGCGCAATTAACCGTCCTTTTTCCATAATAGCTACCCGGTGGCAAAGGTTTTGAGCTTCTTCAATATAGTGAGTAGTTAATAACACGGTTAACCCGTCAGCATTCAACTGTCGAATGAGATCCCACAGCCGCCGCCTCACCTGCGGATCAAGTCCTACTGTCGGCTCATCAAGAAACAGAACCTGCGGCTTATGCAGCAGCGCCCGCGCAATCATTAGCCGCCGTTTCATCCCGCCGGACAATGTATGAACCATATCATTGCCCCGGTCTGCCAATTCCACATACTCTAGTAGTTCTTCCCGACGCGCTTCCCGCTCACGCCGCGGCAAATGATGCAACCGGCCATGCAAATCAAGATTTTCTCTGGCAGTCAAATCATTGTCAAGGTTAAAATGCTGAGGAACTACGCCAATAACTGACTTTACAGCCAGTTCGTCCTGTGGCAACCGCCAGCCGTTAATACTAATATCACCAGCAGTAGGCCGGGTAAGCATGGTTAGAATTCTTATGGTTGTCGTTTTTCCTGCACCATTAGGGCCAAGTAATCCAAACGTTTCTCCCCGTTCAATGCATAGATGCAGATTATCTACGGCTGTCCGTTCGCCAAATTTTTTTACTAAACCATGTATACGAATCATCGCATCTCTCCTCATATTTAGGATGTTCTTCCACAACTGCCCGCCTAAGTCCTGCCTGAATATGTTCATAGGTATTAAAATTCATTAGCCAACTATTATATTTAAATTATAATCAGTCTGCAAACACGGACAGAGATATGGACCTCAAAGCAACTGCCGAGGTTGTATATGCGACAGCGGCTGTCGCCGCCATGACAACTGTTATATAGATTTTTCCCAAGAATGCTATACGACTAAACCCCTCCCCCCTGGCCTAGTTTCAGATTCTTAAGCTCTCGTTGTTTCAGCTTGTCAGTATCGAGTTCAACTTCATCGTTCGCTCTTATGGAAAGATATTTAATTTCTCCATAATAAAATGAAGCCGACTCTTATGGAGCCAGCTTGATAAATATTGGTCTATGTTAGATCGGAAAACACGGACGCGGGAAACAATTTCTCCGCGGGAAACAACCCTGGCGAGGAAAACAGCTAAACTGCCGCGGGAAGCAAAATTGACGCGGAAAACAACCAAACTGTCTGGGGAAACAAAACCTTCGAGGATAACAACCAAAGCCAAATCCCAAACCGACTATAAGCTGCCGGTCATCATTTCTAACAGAGGGCCCATCATCCCAGTCATCATCATCCCAATCGTCAAATTCCGGATCTTCCCAATATGGTCGTTTTGTATCAGCCACCAAAATCCCTCCTTGTCTTTTACTACATAATATGCAGACACTTCTTATACTGCTACTGGCAGACCGTTGCAAAAAACCACCGATATTCGGATTCTTAACTTGCATCCAAAATGACCAGTATCCGTAAAAAGCCACTGACGCTCAACACGTCAGCGGCTTTTTGCTGTCTCTACCTTAAACTTCATAACCATGTTTTTTAATTCGACTGCCATACTTGTCAATTGTTCGGCGCTGGCAGCCACGGTTTCCACGACACTTGCCGTTTGCTCCGCCCCGTTCGCTACCTCTTTACTAAGCCCTGTGGTTTCCTGTAACCCATCCATCATGTTGTTAATAAGTACCGCAATCTGGCTTGATGTAGCCACTTCTTCCTCGGCTGTCTTCTTAATTTGTTCAATATCAGCTACCATTTCGCTGGCAGCCGCCAAAATATTGCCAAACGCTACGCGAACAGAACCTGTGGATTCTACCACTTGCCCCATTCGATCCCGGCCTTGTTGAGCAGCTGCTACGGCTGAGACAATGGTAGCAGTGATTTTATTCAAAATGTTAGACACTTCTAGAGCTCCTTGACTTGACTGTTCGGCCAGTTTACGCACCTCATCAGCCACTACCGCAAAACCGCGTCCGGCTTCCCCGGCGCGAGCGGCCTCGATGGCAGCGTTGAGGGCTAACAGATTGGTTTGAGCCGCAATATTGGTAATTGTTTCAGTAATAGTGCCAATCTGACCAGAGTATTCGTTAAGTTGGTTAATAAGGCTTTCAATTTCAGTAATGTTAACCTGCATTTCACCTATACTTTTTGCCGTAGTAGCTACGGTTGACTGTCCGGAAGTAGCCGCCTGGGAAGTAACAGCAGAGGTCGTTTGTGCCGACACAGCCCTTTCTTTGGCCAAGGTGATTAACTCAGCTAAATTAGATATCGCCGCTACAACTGACTGGGCTGACGTTTCTCCGGACTGAGCGTTATCAGCCACCCGTACCATATTGCTCGCCATCTCTGTAACGGTTGAACTCATTTCCTGGCTGGAAGCAGCCAGATGCTCAGAAGCATTGGCGATTTCCTGACTGGCTCGCCTGACGGCGGCAACCAGGGCTCCCTGATTGGCAATCATGGTATTAAAAGCTTCTGTTAAGCGGCCAATCTCATCATTGGATGTTACGTCTGCCTGCACCGTCAAATCACCAGTACCTGCCCGCTCCATCAGGGATACTACCGTTAGTATGGGCTTGGTCAGTTTGCGTGTGGTCCAGATAGCAAAGGCAATCCCCAGAATAAGAACAAGCAAAGCCATTATTCCCAGAATAACCAGAATCTCTTTACGCGCAGTCAGCGCTTCAGTTTCTGATTTTCCCGCAAATAGCACCCCTACCGGTTTTTGGTCACTACCCATAAGTGGCTCATAATAGGTAATATAAATTCATACCCAAAATTTTGGCAGTTCCGGCAAACGCCTGACCATTGCCAATGACTGCCGCGGCAATCTCGCCATCCAGTTTAGTACCCACTGCCCGTTTACCATCCTGTATTATAGTAGTAGCTACCCGAACATCGCCAGCAAAAATGGTTACATCCACCTTATGAATGGCTTTTATATTATCCACAAACTCCTCATCATTGACCCCTCTGTTAACGACAATAGCTCCTAAGGTATTACCTGCTTTATCTTGAATCGGAGCAACCGAGACGGTCATAACGGCCTCGCCCGGTACTGCATCATAATAAGTAGTGGCTGTACCCTGCTGAATATGTTTTAGCGCTGTCTGATTATTCACTGGCCTGCCTTCACTGGCCAGAAGGCGCCCCTGGTTATCCAGCAGTTGAACAGCTGTAACATGCCCCTGTGTATTCAAACCGGAAATTGCCTGCTGTGCGGCAATAGGATCTTTAGTCATTAGTGCCTGAAGAACATCCGGCCGACTAGCCGACATTACTGCTACTGCATGGGCTGCTTCCCGGTAACCCTCGAGCGCTAAGCGCAAGCCAGCTACACCTTGAACCGCCGCTTCCTGGTTAACACGATCAGCATAGCGAGTAAAAAAATAACTGTTCCCACTTAGCAGCAACCCAATAACTAACAGGACGATACAGCCGATATAAAGGGATTGCTTGCACTGAATAGTCCGGAACATAGAACCCCTCCTAAACTTTCAGAAACAATCATTAGTAAATTTTTACTTAATTCTCCATAGTTTAGGAAACTCCTCTATGTTATTAAAAACAATTATCTTTAAAAAATTACTTTACAATTCCCTTTTTATGATATACTTTATATGCGGCTATTTGCCAGGCAGGCAGTTTCCGAACAAATGTCAGTGCACCAGCCATTGCTAATATTCCTCCAAACAAGAAAGTATATGAAGTCCCGATAATACCGGCTACATGGCCGGCCAACAGGCTACCGATAGGGGCTATACCACCGAAAGATAATACATACAGACTCATTACCCGGCCTCGCTTATCCTCATCTACCAGGGTTTGAATAATGGTATTGGTGGAAGCCATCTGCGCAATGATGCCAAAACCCATAACAAAGGCAATAACCAGCGAAAATTCAAGCTTTACCGACAGTGAAAATGCCATTAGCCCAAAGGAAAAGATCAGTGAAGTCGTGGCAATTACCTTTTCAATCCCCATAACACCTGGACGCGATGCCAAGAAAATAGTGCCCACAAGCGCCCCGCCACCAAATGCTGCCATAAGCCATCCCAGCGTATCAGGACCGCCACCTAGCACTTCCCCGGCAAACATCGGCATCAGCGGCAATACGGGAAATCCCACTAGACTCATCAAAGCCAATAACAATAACACCATCCGGATGGGCAGCGAATTATACGTATATGCCAAGCCTTCTTGTAAGTCATTTATAATATGGCTGGAAGTCCTGGCAGCCGTCTGCGTCACTGTAATCTTCATCGCCAGCAGTGCCCCGATAATAGCAATATAACTTAAACCATTAAACAAATAACATAAGCCTTCGCCAAACACCGCAATGGCCAGACCGGCCACCGATGGGCCGACAATCCTGGCACTATTAAACATGGCAGAATTGAGGGCAATAGCATTCGCCAAATCATTCTTGTCCTCAACAATTTGCGAAATAAATGCCTGTCTGGCAGGCATATCAAACGAGTTAATAATTCCTAAAAATGCATTGAGTACAGCAATATGCCAAACAGCTACGGTGCCGCTAAATACCAATCCTGCCAATAACAGTGCCTGTACCATACTTAATATTTGTGTCCAAATAATTACCCGGTATCGATTCCAGCGGTCCAGCAACACCCCAGCAATAGGAATTAGTATCACACCGGCGATTTGACCAGTAAAGTCAACATTACCCAACACTTCGGGTGACTGTGTTAAACGATATACCAGCCAAACGGTAGCCGTCCGCTGCATCCAAGTACCGATTAGCGACAACCCATGCCCAAAGTAAAATAACCGGAAATTCCGGTGTCTAAGTGCCCGAAAGGTCTCCATAGATAAGCTTGTCATTTCCCCACCTCTTTATTCTAAGCATTTATAGTGTATTTCAGAACATAACCATAGTCAACCGGTACTAGGTTAAGCCTGCAATACTGACACTATACCAAACTGGCTTCAGCCTGTATAAAATTATGCATCACCGTACTGACACCGGTTAATGGACAGACTCCTCGTCCCAGGTCTAGTAGAAACTTGTATAAATTGACTAATAAGTATCAACACTAACAAACATAGGAGGAACAATGCCTCATGACTAATAACACACACAAACCACATGCTCTTTCTACTGAACCTGATGATACCTTTAGCCCGCATGAGGCAATTGCGGAAGCCAAGCGGTGTCTAAACTGCAAAAACCCGCTCTGCCGAACAGGCTGTCCTATTGAGAACGAGATTCCGCAATTTATCGCTGCTTTGGCCAAAGGCAATGTGGGAGAAGCCAGTAGTATCATTGCCCGCCGCAGCAACCTGCCGGCGGTATGCGGCAGAGTATGTCCACATGAAAAACAATGCGAAGGAGCCTGCGTGCTTGGAAAAAAGGGCAAGCCCATCCGCATTGGTAAACTGGAACAATTTATTGCCGATTTTGATGCCGAAATGGAATTGACCTCATATACCTTACCAAGCAGGTATATTGGCAAAGTAGCCGTTATCGGCTCCGGGCCTGCCGGCCTGACAGTAGCAGGTGATCTAGCCAAAGCTGGTTATGAAGTAACTGTTTTTGAAGCACAAGCCGAGCCTGGCGGCGTATTAATGTATGGAATTCCTGATTTTCGGTTAAAAAAAGATGTTGTCAGACGAGAAATTAAACGTATTGAACGCCTTGGTATCAAATTCAATACCGAAACCCTTGTAGGGGTTGACATTACTATTGATGACCTGTTTGCACAGAACTATGACGCGATTTTTATCGGCACAGGTACCGCCTTGCCTCGTACCCTTGACGTTCCTGGCAAAGATCTTCCTGGAGTCCTGCAAGCCACCTACTTTTTACAAATGGTGGCCTTAGCCAAAGCTGGCAATGTTAGTCCCCAAGAAATTCCTGTAAGTCTTGGCGATAAGGTATTGATCATTGGTGCTGGTAACGTAGCTATGGATGCTGCCCGTACCGCCCTTCGCCTAGGGGCAAGACCTACTATTATCTACCATCGTACCGAAAAAGAAATTACCGCCCTACCCTCAGAATATCAACAGGCACGCGCCGAGGGTGTCAAATTCATTTGGCTGGCCAACACTACACAATTTCTGGGCCAAACCAAGCTGACTGGACTAGAGTATGAGGTCATGGAAATCGATGACGAAAAAAATATTCACGGAACAGGTCGGTTTGAAACCATCACAGCCGACAAAGTAATTATCGCTATCGGTCAGCGTCCAGCCGCGCGCATTGTCTCTACCACGACTGGCATACAAGTCAATGAAAAAGGCTATATTATCACCAAAGACCGACCTTATGGCATGTCTACCCGGCGTGGAGTATTTGCCGGCGGTGACGTGGTACATGAACCGGCAACCGTCGTCCTTGCTATGAAGGAGGCTAAAAAGGTAGCTCAAGGCATTGCCCTATATGTAGAAGCCAAAAAATTACTGGAAGATTGCGGAGGTTAAATAAAACAAGGCTGTTAGTATCCTCTCAGGATATAGCAGCCTTGCTGTCTTTTCTATTTTTCTAAGCCTTGCGATTTTCGGAGCTTAGCCCTGATGGCTCTGACAATTTCACGGGCAAACGGCCCCAAATCATCATTCGCATAGGCCTTAAGTACTCCAGCCGCTACTTGGCTAATGGCACTTTTTATTACATCCGAGTTCGCATAAGGCTGACAACGCAATGTTTCCTCAATCAACACCGCAGCCGTCAAAGCCTTCTCAGCTGCTTGTGTGTTTATGTAGGTAACGACATCGGCATTGCCAATAATAATTTTACCCACCGGCGAAAAAATTTCTTCCACCAACGCGACAAGTTCGGCGGGCCGATCATCAACAATAATCACAGGCTCAGCCCCCATCGCTATTTCTCTTGCTTGCCCAATAAACTTTGCCCCAATACATTTGACTTGAGGTAAAGCAGTTGCTGCCAGTACATGCCTTGCAACATTAGTTGCAACATTAATAACAGTAATGCTTCGTTCCATCTGGTTAAAGTCTTTAATTAAATGTATGACCTCTCTATCAGGCACTACCAAAATAATTGTGCTCAGTTCAGCCAGCTCTTCCAGACTGTTGGCAGTAGGAACGCCCAGCTCTGTTGCCACGGCCTGCAATCGGCTTTCATCACGATCAAAAATCTTTAGCTTGACATGATTAACCAATTTACTCGACAGAACCTTGCCCATACGCCCTACACCAATTAAGCCGATTTCTTTCATTCGCTGTTAGCCACCTCGTCTATCAGGTTACCCATTCAACAGTATTGTAAAACAATACAAGAAGCTCTATGTAATATATGCCTGGGAGCAATAGGTGGTGCACAACTCCCCGGTTGGGGATTCACGTCGGAAATAATCGGCAAAAGGCTAACATACTATTGCCTAACCACCAGTACAATTTAATACACAGCCATACTTCCTTGAACCACCTGCATTTTATAGGAAATATGAAGTCCGCTTTAGCGTTGGTATTACCCAAGGGATGGAAGCGTTCACCTATCCCCATTAGGTATCGGCTGGCTTTCAAAGCCGAAAGCCGAGCAGGTTAAGCATCGGATAAAGAAGGGGGATTGTTTTTTGATTAAATATTATGTGTTAGATAGCAATGTGTTATTACACTCTCCCTATGCAATTACTGCTTTTAATGAACACATAGTAATCATTCCCGAAGTAGTACTAGAGGAGCTTGACCGGTTTAAATCCGAAACCAGTGAACGAGGTGCCAACAGCCGCCTGGTCAGCCGGATGATTGACCAATTCAGAATGCGAGGTAATTTGCTAACAGGCGTTCCAATTAATCCTCAAGGCGGGCTTGTACGCATTGAAGCCAATCACCTGGATACCCAGATGCCGCCACACTGGGACAAACTGAAGCCTGACAACCGGATTCTGCAAATATGTAAAGGACTGGCGGAAGATAATTTACCAACCGTTTTAGTCAGCAGAGACACTAACATGCGGGTTAAAGCCGCTATATTAGGCATTCAAGCCGAAGATTTCCGTAATGAAAAAGTTGCCAGCATGGAAGAACAGTACACTGGACGCGCCATAGTATATACCTCATCAGAAGTAATCGATAACTTTCATCAAGATGACGGTAATTATTTGGACCCCGCTAAGCTGAAAACCTTTGATAAAGTCACCCATACGCTGGTCCCCATCGAGCTGGTAACCAATCAATTTTTGCTAATCCGTTCCACCGAAAATGACCGCCATACCGCCCTCGGGCGTTTTGACGGTCAAAAAGTTGTACATCTCAAATACCGCAGTCGCAACCCCTTCGGTGTTTTTGCGCGCAATGTCGGGCAGGTATTCATGCAGGAGTGCCTAATGCTTAGCGCGGAAGAAGCGCCGCTTGTTATTATTAAAGGTCCTGCTGGAACGGCTAAAACCTTTTATTCTCTGGCTGTCGGTCTCTACAACTATCTGGATTGCCGCCCCCGCGCTTACCGTCATATATTAATTTGTCGCCCGAATGTACCAATGGATGAAGATCTTGGCTTTCTCCCCGGGTCGGAACAAGATAAGATAGACCCCTACATGCGCGCAATTCGCGACAACTTATTTACCCTCCTCTCAAGTCATAATATGACCGAGCCTAAAGAATTTGAACAAGTCAGAGATACGGTACAAATGCTATTTGATAAACACATTATCCAGACCGAAGCATTGGCTTACCAGCGTGGACGCTCACTTCAAAAATACTGGGTTATTTTGGATGAAATGCAAAACTCTACACCTCGGCAAGCCAAAGGAGTTATTACCCGCCCCGGTCTAGGCACCAAAATCATTCTCTTAGGAGACCCCGAACAAATCGATCACCCGTTTCTCGACAGCCGCACTAATGGTCTGGTCTATGCTGCCGAAAAAATGAAAGGCAGTAAACTGTGTTTCCAGGTAACCTTAGAGCATGATGAATGTGAACGCTCTCCCCTCGCCGCTGAGGCGTCTCAGCGATTATAAAGATAATGCGGCAACAACGAAATCCCGCCCTGCTTTAGGTGCGGGATTTCGTTGTTCAGATAACTATATTAAATACTTAAACATAGCTAATACCAGGCCAATTAATCCACCAACAATTACCCCATTAATCCGAATCCAATCAAGATCTTCGCCAGCCTTATTCTCAATAAACCCGATAAGCTCTTCATCAGACAACTTACGCAATGCACTGCCAGCCACTTGACCAACAATGGAATGCTCCTTATCCATGATGTTAATCAGCAAGGTTTTTAAATATAACTCAGCCTGGCTCTGTAAAGCGGCACTGTCTTTAAACCTCTGCCAATACCTTTCCAGTTGGCCGGAAAGCCAATCAACAACCGAATCCCGATACACCGAAGGCTGCTTACAGGCAGCCAGTACCGCCTGCGTCAAGACAGTTAGTGGCTCAGCCAAAGAAAGCCTGTCAAGCTGATCATTTTTCCAGTCATCAATCATGACCGCCCATTTTGTTGTTTCCAAATTTCCGGCGATCTTCGCAAGTTCCGTCTGAAACCATTGGCGCAGCGGATGATCCGGTTTGGCAGCTTCATCCATTGTTCGGATAAGTTCCAGATGCAGCGCAGTTGCGGCATCATCCAGGTTAATGCCGTCCAACCCTTCCAGCACACCAGTAATCAGTGACGCCAACCAGTTTTTGCGAACAGTGCTTTTTTTCAACTGTTTTAAGTAATTATAGATAGCATCCTTTGTTTTTTCCTCTCGCACGATACCGGCAAGTTCATTAACCACTGCCAAGTAAAACTCTTCCCCTTTTTTTCCTTGTAACATCCCGCGAAGCAACGCAGCCGCCTGGGGAGCAACTGACTGTCGCCTAACAATCATTTTAAGCAGACGTTCAGCGTATCTGCCAACACTCTCCGCATCAATCATCTGCGCCAATTCTAAAATCAATGTATCCAGAATGAGTTTGACCCGTTCCTTACTGGTATGTTTTCCAGCATATTGCATAAATTTATCCAAAATATCGGCTCGACTAATCCGGTCTTTAATTGACTGTTTATTAAAAAAATCCTGCTCAATCGCCTGCGTTAATGCTATAATGATTCGTTCGCGGTTGCGGGGAACAAGTGCGGTGTGATAAGGAAAACCCAGCGGCTTACGAAATAAAGCCGTGACAGCAAACCAGTCGGCAACACCACCAGCTAAGCTGGCTTCGGTTATGATTAAAAACGCCGCTGCCAGTTTATTTGCGGGATAACAATACTTTAGCACCAGTGCAATAACAAACAAGCCGGCGGCTACAGCCAGTATTATGTTGGCCCGCCGTTTATCCGGTCTCATGGTGTCACTCCTGCAATATAAGCAATCAAAAACAATACCATGCCGACAAAGCCACCGACAATTGATCCATTAATCCGTATCATTTGCAAATCATCCTTAACTTTATCTTCGATATAGAGCACCAGATCATCATTGCTAAAACTCTCCAAGTAAGTACGGACAACCTGCCCAATTTCGCCATGATTTTCACCAACCCAACTGCTGATCCGTTCAGCTAGATAACTGTCAAAAGCAAGTTGCCGCTCAGGATTGCCTAAGTACTCTTCTGCTAGTTTCGTCGCCTGCCTAACTGCCCACTTACTGCTGCCTAAAATCAACTCTGGCTGAGAAGCCGGCATCTCGGCCAGCTGTCCAACCAGCCTTGCCACCAGCGGGCGAAGCTCTGCTTCCGCCATTGCGGCTAGCGGCGAATCTGTCTGCAAATCGTCGGCAATAGTTACTGCCCAGTCGCGCAAACGTTGTCGCAGCGGATGATTATATTCGTACATTCGGGTTAATAACTCCCCGATTTTTTTCTGAATCATGCCGGCAACATTTACTGGATTAAGCGCCAACAGTTCCTGCAATATCCACCTAACCAGTTTGCGCTCACTATTCCTTGCGGCATAGGAATTCAGCGCGCTAGTATATATATCGGCAATTACGTTAGTGATATACGGCTCACCAAGCAAACGTTTACTTTCTGTAATAAGAAAATCTATGCATGTATCTGCGAAACCATTCTCTATCGACCAGCGCAAAGCCTGACCGGCCAGCGGTGCCAGCCGCAACTGCTCTTGGTGCTCTGTCAGCAGGTTGTCCAGTGCCGCTGACAGTTTCGCCGCATGAATACCGGCAACCACTTCTTGAAATACGCCCTCAGCTACCCCTTGCAATTGCTGCCTTATCTCAGGCCGGCTTGCATAGTTCATCAGCATCCGGGACAGTCCGGCCTTAGCCAATGTCTCTTTAATGTTGGCAGCCGTAACAATCTCTTCTTCTATCATGCTAACAATAGCCGCAAAAATGCGTTCACGATTTTTGGGGATAATGGCCGTCCGGAAAGGAATACCTAGCGGCTGACGAAATAAAGCTGTTACTGCATACCAGTCAGCCAGGCCACCAACCATAGCAGCACTAAAGCCGCTGTGTACCAGCCCACCCCAAAAACTATGTTGCCACGGATAACTCAGGCAAAACCCGGCAGCGGCAGCAGCCAGAGTCAAGCCTGCTTTACTGCGATTATCAATACGCAAACTATCCCCGTCCTTTGCAGCCGCTTTGAAAAGCAGCAAAATGATACCACAGTCGGTTTTGCCATCAGTACTAACGCCTGGTTGTCCCAAAAACTTTACACAATCAACCGTTTAGAAATTAGTTTTACAGCCAGCGGCGTTAATATAACCACCATAAGCGCCAGCACCCCGGTATGTACCAACAGGCTGGGATTACTATTTCCCAAAACCATTGCCCGGCATACCTCCACGCTGTGGAATATCGGATTGAACCAAGCGACTACCTGAGCCCAGCCGGGCATAGAACTGATGGGAAAAAATACGCCCGAAAAAAGATATGCCGGTGTTAAAAACAAGGTTATATAATAGTTAAATTTATCAATGGTTTCAATCAGTCCAGTATAGCAAATGGCTAACAGGGAAAATGCCAGCCCCGGAATAACTAAAAATACAGGAACCAGTAATGCCCACCATGACTGAACTTGCCCTAAGGCAGCAATAACTAACAAAATTACTACCCCGAACACCAGGCTCTTGAAGGTGCCGTACAAAATATCACCAATAACAATATCGCGGACAGTAACCGGACCGGCCAGCATAGTATGAAAGGTTTTTTGATAATGCAGTCTGATAAAACTTCCATAAGTACATTCAAACGAGGCGGCAAACATCGCCGAAGAAGCTACCATACCTGGTGCAATAAATTGAATATACGCTAAGCCTTCGATATCCCGGACAAAGCTCCCCAGTCCGTACCCCATGGCGGTAAGGTAGAGAAAAGGTTCAATAAAATTGTACATAACATTACTAAACCATACTTTTCTAAATACTAACATATGACGGGTAAAAATCCTAAGAATTACCATTAGCGTTCTCCCCCGTCCCAGTCAGCTTTAAGAATACATCTTCCAGACCAGATGGCCGTAACAGACAAACATGTTTTGGCAGTCCCCAACCTTCCAGGCTGTGCCACAGCGCCTCCCCGTCTGGTGCATAGAAAAAGAGGGCATCCACAACCCGGATGACTTGTCCACCCCAGGCCGTTACCTTCTCCTCTATTCCATCCGGTAAATTGGCCAACGGCATATGCACCTCAATCGCATAAGGTAAAACATGTGTTTCGATGAGATACCGTGGACTGCCTTCGGCCAAGATAGTACCTTCATGCATGATAACCAAGCGGTCACAAAGTTGTACAGCTTCTTCCATATAATGAGTTGTTAAAATTAACGTCACACCACTGGCCTTAAGACTTCGGAGCTTTTGCCACACCAGATGCCTGGCCTGCGGATCTAGGCCGGTAGTTGGCTCGTCCAGAATTACAATTTCTGGGTGATTCACAAGTGCCCTGGCAATAACCAACCGCCGTTTCAAACCGCCTGACAAACTTTCAATATCACTGTTTTCCTTATCCTCAAGCCCCATAAATCGGAGCAATTCTTTGCCCCGCTCCCGGGCCTCGGCCCGGCTCAGGCCAAAGACCACACCGTAGGCCTCAAGATTTTCAATAACCGTTAATTCTTTATCCAAATTGTCTTCTTGTGGCACTACACCCAACCTCGCTTTAATCGCCGGTGGCGTCAGGTGAATGACCTGATCAAATAGCCATAACTGCCCCTCTTCTACCGTAGACATACCGTAAATCATGCGCATGGTCGTAGTTTTGCCTGCGCCGTTATGTCCGAGAAAGCCGTAACACTCGCCAGCCATGATACTAAACGAGATGCCTTTTAGCGCCCGAAAGTCGCCATAGGTTTTGCCAAGGTGTTCGGCCCGAACTACGGCTCGATTCATAGTATCATCCTTTCAAAAAAAGCAGTGGTATCAGTCTAATAATACCACTGCTTCTCAAGAAATTCATCATAATATTCAACACACCCAGACACTACTCGCTGTGGAAATCGCCTTGGTAATGATTCCGGTAAAAGGGAATGTGAATTTAAACATAATCTCTCTCTCCGCAAACCACTATCACCTCACTGTTTCTGTAACAATTGATTTTTCATTTCAGTACACACAGCTTTGACAGCCTCTAGGTCCTTAGCATCAGGATGCCTAACACCCATCTCTGTAAATAAACAACCGCCCCTGCGTGCAGGGGCAGTGTTTATTTATCAAAATTTACGTATGAATCCAATGCCCCACCGGGCGCAATCATGGGTGTAACCAAGTCACTAGTAGCAATATTGGCTACAATTAGCGACGGTCCGGGCCGTTCCCAAGCAGCAGCCAGTGCCTGAGAAAATTCCTGCTGCGTATCAGTCACCGCCGCCGGTATGCCAAAAGCGGCAGCAAATGCAGAGAAATCCATCGGCGTTGACAAGAGTGACGCTGAATAACGCTGCTCATAGAAGCAATACTGCAGTTGTCTTACCATACCTAAACTTCGGTTGTTAATTACAATTGAAATAATAGGAAGCTGTTCTGCAGATACCGTATACAGTTCGCAACCAGTCATTTTCAGCGAACCATCCCCGACAATGTGTACTACCCGTTTATCCGGCCTTGCCAATTGTGCGCCCACTGCCGCCGGTAAACCAAAGCCCATCGCCCCCAGACCGCCTGAAGTCAAAAATCCCCGCGGGCTATTTACCAAAAGCTTCTGAGCAGCCCACATCTGGTGCTGACCGACGTCAGTTACATAGATGACTGCCTTATCGCCCAGCCGACGGTTGAGTTCGCCCATGATTCCGTCAGCTGAAAACGTCGGTCTGGCAGCTTCGGCATACAGTGCCTGCCAATGGCGGATGGTTATCCACCAAGCGGCTCGTTCTCGCGGCGTTACAGCCTGACAAATTTCTGTAAGGATCGTATTCATATCTCCAACCAGCGGTACTGTTGCATCTACATTTTTGTGAACTTCCGCCGGGTCGATATCAATGTGAATAATGGTTTTACCGGCAGCATAACTGGTACGGTCACCAGTTACCCGGTCATTAAACCGGCTGCCGATAACAATCAGCACATCAGCATTCTGAACCGCATGATTGGCGGCTTTTAGACCATGCAAACCAGTCATGCCCAGAAGATGAGGATGAGTACCTGGCATGGCGCCAATTCCCATTAAGGTAGTGACTACCGGCAGAGCGCATTGCTCAGAAAGCCGGATTAGCGCAGGCGTAGCATTGGCACTAATGCAGCCACCGCCAGCAATAATAACCGGGCGCTCAGCTGCACTGATAGCCGCCGCTGCTTTAGTGATAAGTTCCGGTAAGTCTGGCGACTGCCTGATTAGCGACTGCCGTTGATACTCAATATCTAGATCAGCAAAATCGTACATTTCACTTTGAACATCACGCGGAACATCAACAAGCACCGGACCAGGGCGTCCTGAGCGGGCAATGGCAAAAGCCCGGCGCAACGTTTCGGTTAGTTTGCGGATATCTTTGACCAGGAAGTTATGTTTGGTAATCGGCATAGTAATGCCGGTAATATCAATTTCCTGGAAGGCATCACGACCAATCAGACTTGTTGGCACCTGCCCGGTAATGGCCACTACTGGTATAGAGTCCATAAAAGCGGCTGCTAGTCCTGTCACCAGGTTAGTAGCTCCCGGACCAGAAGTTGCAATACATACACCAACCTTACCGCTGGCTCTGGCATATCCGTCGGCAGCATGGGCAGCTCCCTGCTCATGTACAGTTAGCACATGTCGGACAGGTGAGCCATAAAGTGCGTCATAAAGCGGCAAAATGGTTCCCCCTGGATAGCCAAATACCGTATCTACACCTTCTTTAGCCAAGCATGCAACAATGGCTTGCGCACCTGTCATGAGCATAGCATCACCCCAATCTGTCGATTACATGTTGACACATTTCATCAGTAGATACCTTCGTAAACCCTTGCTGATAAATATCGGCTGTACGATAGCCGTCAGCAAGCACTTGGGCAACCGCTTTTTCAATCATGGCCGCTGCCTGTTCATGATTAAATGAATACCTAAACAACAAGGCAGCCGACAGAATTGTTCCAAGCGGATTGGCAATCCCCTTACCAGCAATATCAGGCGCGGAACCATGGATCGGTTCATACAGTCCGGTTCCATCCCCTAAGCTGGCTGACGGCAATAAGCCAATAGAACCTGATAATACTGCCGCCTCATCACTTAAAATATCACCAAACAGATTACTAGTAACAACGACATCAAAACTGCCCGGATTAAGCACCAATTGCATCGCACAATTGTCTACATACATATGCTGTAACTCCACTTGGGCAAAATCGCTTGCCACCTCGGCAGCCACTTTGCGCCACAGACGCGAGCTTGCCAAGACATTGGCCTTATCCACAGACACAACTTTGCCCCTTCGCCCAAGAGCAGCCCGGCAGGCCATTCGCACAATACGCTCAATCTCCGGCCGACTATACATTTCGTTGTCCCAAGCCTGTTCCATGCCATCCAGCACAGCCGCCTCTTGGCGGGCGCCAAAATAAATCCCGCCAGTAAGTTCACGAACTATGAGAATATCTACGTTATTGACAATTTCCGGTTTTAACGGCGACTGACTGGCCAGGGCCGGAAACACTTTAATTGGCCGCAAATTTGCATAAAGTCCAAGTTCCTTGCGCAGTCCTAATATGGCCTTCTCGGCTCTCAGCTCAGGCGCTACCTGATCCCATTTAGGTCCGCCGACAGCCCCTAGCAAAACACCGTCAGCCTTACGGCACGCCGCTACCGTATCTTCAGGCAACGGCACCCCAAACGCATCAATAGCAGCGCCACCGGCAAGCTTGATTTCATGAGTAAAACTAAAACCGCATTTTTCCGCCGCCGCCTGCGCTACACACAGCGCTGCGGCGGTAATTTCAACACCAATACCGTCACCGGGAATGACTACAATATGTTTGTTCATGATACCCTCCCAAACCCATAGCGGGAAGAGAAACTGCTATACTACTTAAAAAACAAGCTATAGCAAATCTCTACTTATTTTTTATTTCTCAAATGCTGTTTAGTATAGGCAATCAGACCACCTGCCTGCGCAATGTCTTGGATAAATCCAGGCAGTGCTGGTATATTAAATGTTTCACCTGTACTGATATTTTCGGCAACCCCGGCATTTAAATCTACTGCCAGTGTGTCTCCGGCTTTGATATTAATTTCGCCTTCCCCCAATTCAATGAGCGGCAGACCAATATTAATAGCATTACGGTAAAAAATGCGAGCAAAACTCTCAGCTACTACACAAGCAATACCTGCAGCTTTAAGCGCACCGGGCGCATGTTCCCGGGATGAGCCACAGCCAAAATTCTTGCCTGCCACAATTATGTCACCTTGAGCTACATTGCCGGCAAAGGTGGGATCTATATCTTCCATGGCATGAGCAGCCAGCTCTTTCATATCTGTCGTATTCAAATATCTGGCCGGAATAATTACATCGGTATCCACATTATCGCCATAACGCCATACTTTTCCGGTAAACTTCATTATGCTACCTCCTCTGGCCCGGCAATTCGCCCTAATACGGCACTTGCTGCCGCTACCGCCGGACCGGCTAGATATACTTCACTATCAACATGCCCCATCCGTCCGCGGAAATTCCGGTTGGTCGTGGCTACCGCCCGTTCGCCTTTAGCCAGTATCCCCATATGCCCGCCCAGGCAAGGACCACAGGTCGGTGTGCTGACAACGGCGCCAGCCTTGATAAAGATTTCAATATAGCCCAATTTTACGGCTTCCAAATATACTTGCTGGCTACCGGGAATAATAATGGCCCGAACATCTTTATGCACCTGCCGTCCGTCCATAATAGCTGCAGCCTGGGCCAAATCTTCAATGCGTCCATTGGTACAGGAACCGATAACCACCTGGTGTATTGGGGTAGGCTCCATATCACTTACTGGGCGTACATTTTCCGGCAAATGCGGCAATGCTACTAGTGGTGTAAGCTGGCTTAAATCAATGGAAACTGTCCGGACATATTCGGCATCAGGGTCAGAAGCTACCGGCGTATACGATCGTTTCACCCTTCCTGACAGATATTGCTCGGTGACAGCGTCAACCGGAAAAATACCATTTTTAGCCCCAGCCTCAATCGCCATATTAGCAATTGTCAGCCTATCAGTCATTGTCAGGGAGGCTAGACCCTCACCCGTAAACTCCAGGGACTGATAGCGAGCACCATCCACCCCGATCATCCCAATCAGCTTTAAGATTACATCTTTGCCTGCTACCCATTTGCCTAATTTGCCCGTCAGCTCTACCTTAATGCTTGCCGGTACTTTAAACCAAGTCTCACCAGTAGCCATTGCACACGCCATATCGGTGGAACCGACACCGGTAGCAAAGGCCCCAACCGCACCATAGGTGCAGGTATGGGAATCGGCACCAATAATAATCTCTCCTGGAGCCACCAATCCTTGTTCTGGCAACAATACATGTTCAATTCCCATACGTCCTACTTCAAAGTAGTGAGTAATATTATGCTTTTTGGCAAATTCGCGCACGGTTTTAGCCATTTCGGCTGACTTTATGTCTTTGTTCGGTGTAAAGTGATCAGGCACCAGCACAATTTTATCTTTATCAAAAACCTTGTCGCTAATTTGCTCAAATTCCTTGATAGCTGGCGGCGCAGTGATATCATTACCCAACACCAAGTCCAGCTTGGCTTTGATAAGTTGACCTGGCACTACCTCCGGCAAGCCAGCATGCGCGGCAAAGATTTTTTCGGTCATAGTCATCGGTCTAACCATTTATATTACCTCCCGGCTACTTGCTGCACGTCGGGAAAACCGCACACAGCCAGCATTTTGTTGATTGCATTGACATATGCTTTGGCACTTGCCTCAATTACATCAGTAGAAAGACCCCGGCCATTAAAGGTCTGGCCATCCCGCTCAATCCATACAGTGGCTTCTCCTAGCGCGTCTTCGCCGCCAGTCACGGCTTTGAGCTGGTAATCATGCAGGCCGATAGAAAAACCAACTGCCTGTTCAATGGCTTTAAATACCGCATCAACCGGACCTTCACCGCAGCTAGCAGCTTCCCTGATACCCGCGCTGGTCCTAAGCTGTACCGAGGCAGTAGCCACTGTCTTGTTGCCACTAACAACATGATGATATTCCAAAGTATACCATTCCGGTCGGACAGCAGCTTTTTCCGCAATTAGGGCTTCAATGTCTTTATCAAATACCATTTTCTTGCGATCAGCAAGCTCCTTAAACTTAGCAAACAGATGGTTAATGGTGTCAACATCAAGCTCATAACCCAGATGCTGCAGGCGCTCCTCAAAGGCGTGACGTCCGGAATGTTTGCCCAAAACAATAGTGTTACGGCTGATACCCACCGATTCGGGATTCATAATTTCATAGGTCAGCGGATTATTCATGACCCCATGCTGATGAATGCCTGATTCATGAGCAAACGCATTATCACCCACCACTGCCTTATTGGGCGGCACAGCTATTCCCGTCAACGTACTGACCAGACGGGATGTCCGGTAAATCTGCCGAGTATTAATATTGGTCTGGGCACGATAGTATTCGTGACGGGTAGTAAGCGCCATAACCACTTCTTCCATCGCCGCATTGCCTGCCCGTTCCCCCAGACCATTTATGGTACATTCCACCTGCCCAGCACCAGCAGCTACCGCTGCCAAAGAGTTAGCCACAGCCATACCAAGATCATTATGGCAGTGCACACTGATAATGGCTTGATCAATATTGGAAACATGCTCACGTATATAGGTAATCAGTGCACCGAATTCTGCAGGCGTGGTATAACCCACCGTATCGGGAACATTAATAACAGTAGCACCAGCAGCAATGACCCGCTCGTATACCTGACACAGGAAGTCCCAGTCAGACCGAGAGGCGTCTTCGGCTGAAAATTCAACGTCAGCTACCAGGCTTTTGGCATACCGCACAGCCTGTTCGGCCTGCTCCAAAAGCTGTGCTCTTGTCAGCTTGAGTTTGTGTTCCAGATGTATGTCACTAGTGGCAATAAAAGTATGAATTCTTGGCCTTTCGGCCTTTCTTACGGCTTTATACGCAGTTTCAATGTCTTTGTCATTTGCACGAGCTAGAGCGGCAATAACCGGGCCTTTGACCCGACGGGCAATCTGGCTCACAGCCTCGAAATCGCCAGGTGAAGCAACTGGAAACCCAGCTTCTATGACATCAACCTTAAGCTTGGCTAGCGCTAACGCAATTTCCACCTTTTCCTCTGTTTGTAAACTGACTCCCGGCGTCTGCTCGCCATCACGGAGAGTCGTGTCAAATATCTGAATTTTCCGAGTTTCCATGCTACATTACCTCGCTTTCATTGATGATCGATTCACCCAAAAACAGTTCTAGTTAACTATTTGTGAATAAGGGGGGAGGCGAATCCCCCCTCAAAAGACCTACCAAACGAAATTATTTATTTTTGTAACCAGGACATCATTTGCCGCAGTTCTTTACCTACTATCTCAATCTTGTGGTTTGCTTCCTGACGGCGTTTAGCATTAAACATTGGACGGTTAGCTTGGTTTTCCAAGATCCAGTTACGGGCAAAAGTACCATTTTGAATTTCAGCTAATATCCGTCTCATTTCAGCGCGGGTTTCTTCCGTAATAATCCGCGAACCTGTTACATAATCACCATATTCGGCAGTATCACTAATCGAATGGCGCATTTTAGACATGCCGCCTTCATACATCAAGTCAACAATCAACTTCATTTCATGTAAACACTCAAAATAGGCTATTTCAGGCTCATAACCGGCTTCCACCAATGTATCAAAACCTGCTTTAATCAATTCCGTTACCCCGCCACACAAAACGGCTTGTTCACCAAAAAGATCGGATTCGGTTTCGTTTTTAAAGGTGGTAACAAATACCCCGGCCCGCGCGCCGCCAATCCCTTTAGCATACGCCAAAGCCAAATCCTGGGCACTGCCGGTATAATCTTGGTGTACAGCCATAAGACAGGGAACTCCCTTACCTTCGGTAAATACCCGGCGCACCAAATGGCCTGGTCCTTTTGGGGCAACCATAAATACATCCACATTGGCAGGGGGAACAATCTGATTGAAATGAATATTAAAACCATGAGCAAACGCTAAGGCAGAACCAGGCTTGAGATTCGGAGCAATTTGTTCAGCATATACTGTAGCTTGTTTTTCATCCGGAATAAGAACCATAGTGATATCAGCGTTTGCTACTGCCTGAGCCACATCGGTAACCGTTAGACCATCTTCCCGGGCCTTGGCTGCCGATTTGCTGCCTTCATGCAGACCAACAATAACTTTAATTCCGCTATCTTTCAGGTTAAGCGCATGCGCATGACCTTGACTGCCATAACCAATAATCGCAACTGTTTTTCCTTGGATAAGTTCCCAGCGGGCATCATGCTCATAATACATTTTGCTCATACTCTTTTCTCTCCTCATATTGATAAATTGTATTTTCACCCCGTTCCAGCGCTACAAGGCCGGTCTGGATGGTTTCCAAAAGTCCGTAAGGGGCCAACACTTCGGTTAGTGCATGGATTTTACTTTCTTCGCCAGTGACTTCTAGCGTAATAGTGCTGCCTGAGATATCAATCACATTGGCCCGAAACACTTCAGCCAGTTTAAGAATTTCGGCGCGGTTATCGCCTGCTTTAACCTTAATGAGCGCCATCCCCCTAAAGACAGAGTGGTCAGGCGGTAAAATTTGCACAGCTACTACTTCTACCAGCTTTTCAATTTGTTTTTTGACTTGGTCAATAAATGCATGGTTACCGCGGACAGCTACCGTTATCCGCGAATATTCAGGGTCCTGAGTTACACCTACAGTCAAACTGTCGATGTTAAAGCCCCGCCGCGAAAACATACCTGCCACGCGGACCAATACCCCGGGTTGATTGTGTACCAATACGGAAAGGACGTTTAACTGCACACTTTCCACCTCCATTTATCTCCCCTCTCAAAAATGTATAGAAATGTAAAACGCCCCTATGGACAGATAGATCATCTGTCCATAGGGGCGCTAAACGCGCGGTACCACCCTACTTTGGGCTCTTTTCACCATGCTTGTATTCATGGCTACCGGGGTAACGGCCGGAACCGCAATTGTCTAATGTGCTTTGTATGGATACAAATCACACTTCAACAAAAGAACTCCTGGGCGAGACTGCTTAGATCACTGCACCGGTTCACACCAGCCACCGGCTCTCTGAGCAGGATGTTAAGCTTGCTCCCAATCATCGCTGTTATCACTATGTTCCAAAAAAGGTTATAAAAATACTCTGCACAAAAATTCTCACTTGTAAAAGTAAGAAACTTTCCGCAGAGTCTTTTATCCTCACGGTGTAGCACAATAACCCATTGTGCTCTGCGTCGCTCGGCCCAGTCCTGTCAACCAGCGGAACCCTAGACGCACTTCCTTACGCAAAATGTAAATCTTGTATACATTATGCCAATACTATTGTATTTTGTCAATAGCTTTTTTTATTTTTTTACACAACAAAATTACAACCTATCACCGTAATGATGGTAAGCATCCAGACCCGGTAAATCAAGTCAGGTACTCTTTATCTCATAACTAGCTTCTTATACCCAAAGTCGAGCTTATACCAATACATATTTGCCTCGCAATATATATATTGGTATTATAGGTTTATATTACAGTTACCGAGGTGATGATATGGTGAAAAAAACCGTCGCTTTAATAGCGCATGATCGCAAAAAAGAAGAAATGTTATCCTTTGTCTTAGCAAACAAGCAAAAGCTGGCTCTCTGCAACTTAATTGCTACCGCTACTACCGGTAAAATCATACAGGAAAATGCCGGACTCCCGGTTACCACCTATTTATCTGGTCCACTTGGCGGCGATCAGCAGATTGGCGCTTGTATAGCCTGTAAACAAGTCGATGCCGTCATCTTCCTGCGCGACCCTTTAACTGCTCAACCGCATGAACCAGATATTACTGCCCTATTAAGAGTCTGCGATGTACATAACGTGCCTGTTGCTACTAATGTTGCAACAGCCAGCTTCGTGTTACAATGCTTAGATTGTTAATAATACGATGCTGAGAACCAACAACATCTATCCTTAATCCTAACAGCCGTTAACTCTGCTGCAAAAAAAAATGATTTGATAGTAAAAAAACCTCAGCGTGTAACACTTAAGGGTTAATTTACATGCTGAGGTTTTCTTTCATTCCAAATTTATATGTACATTTAACTTACGTAAAACAATAATGCTTCTGTTGCGACATTCCGGGATGGGCTAATGCCGACTACACTATAACCAGCACAAGCGTTCAACTTTCCCAAAGAAATTGATGCAAAGCGGCCTGTTTATGTTTATATCCAATAATTTCTGTTTACATAAAAACTTTACTATGTTATTATAGATTAGTATCAGCACATGATGTATTCGCTGACTAACCTGTTCAATATCCCAGCTCCTCCGAGTTGAGATAACGAACAGCTAAGTTTAAATATTAAGACAAGGAGGCGCGAATATGAAACGTTATACACATCAAATAGCCGCAGTTCTTCTCTTCACTGTTTTTACTACACTGTTTATTCCGGTAGCGCCTGCTCAGGCGGCTGCGGTTATAAATCCTACAACATCTACGCAACACAGCAGTAGCAGTTCCAGCGGGTTATTAAACATTCTGCTGGCACTTCTTCTAGGAAAATTTTTGGGTAATACAGACAACAGCAGTAGCAATTCCAATAATATTTCTTCTGTACTAGGAGCAGTTTCCGGCGCTAAAACAACCCCGGCTAACAATACCAAAGGAGCCGAAATTGTCCAAAACGCCCAGAAATATATGGGAGTTCCTTATGTCTGGGGAGGCACAACTCCTGACGGTTGGGACTGCTCAGGTTTCACACAATATGTAATGAAAGAAAGTGGCATTTCCATTCCTCGGACAGCCGCCGAGCAATTTAATAAAGGGGTTGCCATCAATAAATCCGACTTGCAAGTTGGTGATTTAGTGTTCTTTACAACCTATAAACCAGGGGCATCCCATGTAGGTTTTTATATGGGAGATGACAAATTCATTCACGCCAGTTCGGCAGCCAAAAAGGTAACCATTAACTCTCTGTCCGAAACGTATTATGCTGATCATTATATTGGCGCACGTCGCTATAACTAGCCATGCACTTAAGAGCTGTGTGTTTACACAGTTCCAGATTGTAGACAAAGGGCGTGTCGCAAAACGTTTATGGAAAAAACGTCTTGTGACACGCCTCTTTT
>NZ_JBYKYF010000329.1:2860-3172 GCF_057736855.1 Sporomusa sp. | reverse complement strand
CCATTACTGAACACATTGGTATTTTCGGCACAACTGGGTCGGGAAAAAGCAATCTTGTGAAAGTGCTTTCAAGCTCTATTATTGACAACGGAAATTATGGACTGCTTATATTTGATGTTCATAATGAATATTACCGTGATTTATCCAGGCATCCGCGTATGAAGGAGCGTTTGGTTGTTTATAATACCGCACCAGAAAAAATGAATGACAATGCTCAGAAACTATCACTAAATTATAATGAAGTAGAGCAGGAAGATATTATTGCTTGTGCTACCTTTAGTGAGCCCCAGCTTGATGCTATTTACAAATTAG
>NZ_JBYKYF010000329.1:0-2850 GCF_057736855.1 Sporomusa sp. | reverse complement strand
GCGGGAATGCTGGATGGAGTATGTGTTACAATACGATGTTGCTGATATTATTGAGGAAATAGCCAACTGTACAGGTCAGAAATTTCAATCACGGACAATTAGCAAAATTAAGAGCATATGCTGGAATTTGGAACAAGAACTGAATATAAGTGGTAAAAATTATGTAGGCAATGGGCTTACAGCGATAGAACAGATGCTTACAGACCTGGAACAAGGCAAAGTTGTACTCGTTGAACTAAAAAATATCTCACCAGTTGGTGAACAGGCGTTATCCACTTTATTATCAAAAAAGCTGCTGCTGCATTATGCCAGTAAGTCGGAGCTTGAGCGTTCCCAAGCGAAACCTGTATTAATTGTACTTGAGGAAGCACATCGTTTCTTAGGCAAAAAAGAACAAAGCACCCAAAATGTGTTTGCCCGTTTAGTTAGTGAAGCGCGAAAATTTAATATCGGGTTATGCGTCGTTGACCAACAACCCCGTTTGTTAGCCGATAAAGTTCTTTCTCAACTTAATACTTTATTTATACTGGGGCTTGCATCCAAAGCTGACAGAGGCAAACTGGAAGCCATGTGTCGTAAAGATATATTGCAGCAGCGTAATGAGATTAAAAACCTTGACTGTGGCGAGATGATTGTAGCTACTAACTATATGCGGTTTGCAGCTCCAGTGAAAGTGCATAAATTTGAGGAATATTTGGCTCGTATGTACCCTAATACTGTTTTGGCGACAGAGGGGAATCTAACCCCATCACCAATGGCCATTTAAAATAACTTACTTTTTTAAATCCTCCCTATCATGTACTAATTGGCCTATTCATAGGCATACATTTGTATATGAGGGGGGATTTGCTATGTTACGCCGTAGAGGAAATTTGCAATCTCTGGCTGGGATTTTAGAAATACCGCAGGATATCGTATTAGATTTACCCAGGATCACCATGTTAGGCAATAAGCAACTGCTGGTTGAAAATCATAAAGGGATTATCGAATATACCCCTTCACTGGTTCGTATCAAACTCAGCCAGGGAGAATTATATATTTATGGAGAAACGCTAACATTAGGAAACCTGCAGGCCGAACAGATTTTAGTTGAAGGGGTAGTGCAGGAGGTTAAGTATGATATGTAGTACTAAATACCTGCGCGGAGCTGTAAAAATCCGGATAAGCGGTTCCATGCCTGAACGGTTTATTAATCTTTGTCTTTCAGAGCAAATTTTATTATGGGGTATTACTAAAAACAATGATGATGTAATTGCTTGGATAGGCTTACGTGATTTTTTTAGAATTCGCCCTTTAGTAATACGTAGCCGTACAAGGGTAAGGGTACTGTCACATCGCGGTTTGCCATTTATCGTAAAACGAATAAAACGCCGCAAGATGATGATAGTGGGTGTCTTTTTGTTTATTATTTTGCTTAATATATTGTCGTCTTTTGTCTGGTTTATTGAGATTACAGGTCTAAAGAATCTCCCTGAACAGGAGATTCGATTGGTCGCAGCCCAGCGAGGTTTAAAAATAGGGGCAGTCAAAGACCGTCTGGATATCAAAACCATCGAACGCGAAATATTACTTACGATTCCAGAAATTGCATGGGTCGGTATAAATTTTACCGGTACTAAAGCAGTCATCGAAGTGGTAGAAAAAACTATGCCTAAACAAGCAGATAAAGCACCTGCCCATATTGTTGCCGCTAAAGATGGAGTTATTACAGAAATTATTGCCTTAGCCGGACAACCAGCGGTAAAAATTGGAGATACCGTAAAAAAAGGAGATATATTAATAAAAGGATTTGTTCCTGAGCCAATGCCAGCAACGCTGGACAGTCAAGCGCCACTACCCGATGTTCCTGGAGAACTTGTTAGGGCTAAGGGTATTGTAAAAGCTCGAGTCTGGTATGAAAGTTATGCCGAATCTAATCGTAACGATTATATGATTACCCGCACAGGCAATCGTCAGTTCGCAGTGGCATTAAAAATTATTGATAAAGAATTATCCTTTAATATAGCGCAAAATGAATTGTTTAAGGAGTTTGAAACCGAGATTATCCATAAACAATTTCCACAATGGAGGAATAGTGGGTTTGCTGTCGAATCAACTATTACAATATATCATGAGACAAACTCGACTTTGGTAAAAAAGTCTTTTGAGGAAGCTCGCAATGAGGCTCATACTCAGGCAATTCAATTAGTGCAAGCTAGTATACCAGAAACAGCGCAAATATTATCACGTAATCATGAAGTTCTAAAAACACCAGAAGAAGATCTTGTAAGAATTAAGGTAACTGTGGAGACCATTGAAGATATTGGGCAGACTATAAATATTTCTCAGTAAAATTTGTATTAGGGGGCATTGTTTGTTTGGAGAAACGGATTAGCTTTGCAGACACAAAAGAAGCAGTAGCAGTTTTGGGAAGAAATGATGAGTTTTTAGGGTTAATCAATAAGCATTTTACTAGTAAGATAACGGCGAGAGGAACAGAACTCGTTTTTGAAGGTGAACCTCAGGATGTCGATAATCTTATCCGCTTGGTTAATGAACTGATCTATTTATATCGGGAAGGTAATCCGGTAACAAGTCATGATGTTCAGTATAGTATCCGAATGATTTTAGCCGGGCAGGCGGAATTTTTGCATCAAATGTTTGCCGATACTGTTCTTGTTACTGCCAAGGGCCGCCATATTAAACCCAAAACGTTAGGACAAAGTAGGTATTTAGATGCGATTAGGCGAAATCATATTACCTTTGGAATAGGACCGGCAGGAACCGGGAAAACTTATCTTGCTGTCGCTATGGCAGCATTTTCCTTGAAAAATAAATTGGTGGAGAAAATAATTTTGACAAGACCGGCAG
>NZ_JBYKYF010000328.1:0-3193 GCF_057736855.1 Sporomusa sp. | reverse complement strand
TCAAGATGGTACATGCGTTGCATGTGAACCAGATTAACAAATCAAGCTTCATTTTGCCGTGGTGGCTCTTTTGAACCCAATGCAAATATTACAATACCTAAACAAACAAGCATGCCACCCACACCATACATAACACTATATCCCCAATACTCGCCAATAACTCCCAGAAACAGAGCCCCTGCCATAATTCCAATATCCATAAAGGCCGTGAAAAAGGCAAGCGCACTGGCTCGCTCCAGCGCCGTTGTCCGATCAACTACAAAAGCACTTAATGCAGGCATAAACGCACCAAATCCCAGTCCAAAGCATCCGCCAATAATGACCAACATAAAAATACTATGCAAAAATGGCAGCAGAAATAGGGCAATAGCCACCAGCGTTAAAAACGGAAGAATGACTGTACGCCGTCCATAACGATCAGACAATTTACCTGCAAGCACACGGCTAAGCAAAGTAAATACCGCATAAGTAGTAAAGTAGATTCCGATATCGCTAATCCCTCGCTCAGGCGCATATACAGGTAAAAAGGTTATAATTGCCCCATATACAATGGCCGCAGAAAAAAAAGTCATGGAAGCAACTAACACAGCCGGATTGGACGCAACTTTCCTGAGACTTACCGGATTTTGCCGGCGTCCTTCTGGTTTAATTTCATCAAGAAAAATGGCGGTTAAAAAAGCAGCACCGCCAGTCATGGTAGCTAAGAAAAACAGCCTCGAAAAATCCTGGGTATCTGCAATAATCTGACTGCCCCAAGCCGGAAACAGTGCCATTGCCACCACATTAGCCACTCCATAAATCCCCATGACCTCTCCACGGCGATCAACTGGGGCAAAATCGGCAACATACGCATATGCAGCTACCAAGTAGCTACCAAGTGTAATGCCATGAACGACTCTCAGCACATATAGCAGAACTATCTCGTGAACATAATGATAAAAGATAAACAACAAAGCGAAAAGGCCGGCAGCAATAGTCATCATTTTTTTGCGTCCATGCCGGTCAGCTAGTTTGGCACAATAAGGGCGAAAGATAACTGCCGCTATCGAAAACAGCCCTACCACTAATCCGATTTGACTGGTTGTACCACCAAGTTTAGCAACATATTGCGGTATCGTAGGTAACAGAAAGTAAAAACTGCCAAAATAGAAAAAACCGGACAAACAAATCAGGATAAAATTTTTGGATAACAAGCTACATTCGCTCATTTTTACCATCCTTTAGTGTTTTTCATTACTATAGTGTTGCAGCTACAGTAAACAAGCAGTCAATCACATGGTTACCTTATTTATCTTTTGATTTTTCTATTATAGCATATTTCGATTACATATTTTCCCTAACATGCTTTCTATTTTTGGAAAAAGCCACTTTCTCTTTAAAAAATACAAAAAAAACTGCACCTCAAAATCCAACATCTAGGTGCAGTTCAATGGACGAAAGACATCATACATATAGAAAATGTGCCAAAACCTAAATGAATCAGCCCAAAAGCCGCTTTCTAGTGGAGACCCCCAGTTACGACTCGTAGGACAGTACACTTTAATACTTATCATAGTGTACTTTTGCTGGGTTATATCGATCAATATACTTATTTTCGGTTTCTGGATATCCTACTGCTACTATAGCAAACGGCAAAACAGTTTCCGGCAAATGAAATAATTCTGTTAGATATTTCGGAAGAGTCGTTAAAACTTTGTTACAAAACCCAAAGTAACGCCATGGGCATCATAGCCTGGATTATGAGTGTGAAATCCATTGGAAACATGCATTAGCATATAACCAAGATTGAGTGAGGAATCTTCGCTGAACTTATAAACGAAATTGGGTCCGATCCGCCACATAAAGTCATAATATCTGCCCCCGGTGGGAAACACTTTGTCATATAAAATTAATCCGCCACTCATATCGATGGCTCCCGTAAGTTTGCCTGATTGAAATTTTTCATCGCGCACCAGGAAAACAGGACCAATACCAACAGCAGAACTGTCTTGCCATTTTCCATGAAGTTTTACCTCTCCCTCTGGACGAGTGATGGTAATCCCTCGATATATAGATCTAGTTTTTGATTCTGAGATTTTTTCTAATATATGTAATGACACGGTATCAATATCACGCTTATGTTTGCTGTGAGGAGTCAGATAGTCCCAATTCAGTTCAACCTTGGAATCGGCCGCATAGCAATATGAGCCGCCTGGTAAGGAAAGCAGGAAAAACTGTAAAAGAATTACTAAACACATTACTTTACGCACGATGCGCCACCTCTTATATTGTTTTAATATTACATATTGTTAATATAATACTATAATTAATTTATGCCAACCAAAGCTAAAGCTTCATGTGCAAGGATATTCCAGAATTCACCTTAATTTCACAGGTAAAAGCCAAATACTGATTCTGTGTAAACTATGTGTAAAATAAACACACTAATCTTTATTTTACCACCATAACCGGACAGGACGCATGATATAAAACATAACTGCTTACACTGCCCATGAGCAACTGTTTTACCACTCCAAGGCCTCTGCTGCCCATGATAATTAAATCATAACCATTCTCTCGACTAAATTCTACTATTAATTCGGTAGGTACTCCAATTTCTAAAAAAGTCTCGGTTTTAATGGTCGTCGGCACCTGCTCTAAGGCTTCCTGCAAAATAGCCCTCCCGGCTGCTTTAAAATCCGCTGGAACATAACCACCGGTGCTCACCTGTTCCAGCGGAGAAATTTTTGCGGCAAGATCAATTATATGTAGTAAACCAATGTTGGCCTGACAAACCTCTGCTAGATACACCGCTCGCTCCAACGCACGCCGGGAATGGCCAGAACCGTCATACGGTACCAATATGGAAGAAAACCCTTTCATGTCCATCCCTCCTTCGCTACTCTTATTTAAGTATACTACAAAATTAAGTATTGATGTTACTATTTCAACAGATTATGGCAAATTTGTTGCCATTTCTCGTTTCTCAGTGACATTCTCGCTAGCAGACATCCATAAAAGATGCACCACGCAAAATGATATCCCGGGTAAACCGATAACCCAGGTCAAGGCAACATATAGGATTAGGATTGTCAGAAATTTTCCTGATGCTAGGGCCAAGTTACCCTGTTTTACTTAATTTTGCTTTAAAATAAAAAAAGGTTCTTTGTCAAATGTTGGGGTAAAGCATAAAGTGTAGTGGAGCAGGGGATAT
>NZ_JBYKYF010000327.1:696-3198 GCF_057736855.1 Sporomusa sp. | reverse complement strand
GTCGGGGAAGTGAACGTTGATGTTGAACAGGTCGCAGAGGTCAAAACGCGTTTATTCCGCAGCCTCCAGGCCTCAAAGGGAGTTGACCCCGTTAAGACGCGCCAGGAGCTGCAGGACATAGCCTGGATGAACGTCGGAGTAGTACGCGATCGTGAGGGGCTGGAGGAGGCCCTGCGCCGCCTCAAAAACATTCGAGAGGAAGTTATTCCCAATCTTTGTGTGAGTAACAAGAAAACACGCTACAACAAGGAATGGGTGGAAGCCATCCAGGTAGAGAACATGGCGCTGGTGCTAGAGATGGTGGCCCGAAGCAGCTTGGTTCGAGAGGAAAGTCGCGGAGCCTTATATCGGCGGGATTTTCCGAAGACAGATAACGTAAATTGGCTCAAAAATATTGTCCTGCGGCGGGATGGGGACGAAATGGCGATAGAAATCCGGGACGTAGACCTAGCTTACGTGCAGCCAAGAAGGGTAATCAGGGATTACGGTCTGAAGGGGTGAGACCAAATGAATGGAGAAAAAAAGACCTTGAAGGTGAGGGTGCAGAGGTTCGATCCGGCCACAGATAAGGAGCCCTATTACCAGGAATACGAGGTACCGTACAGCAAGGGAACCACGGTGATGAGCGCCTTGCGCTACATCTACGAGAACCTGGACCATAGTTTGGCCTTTTACACCTCCTGTCGGATCGGGAAATGTGCCGGGTGCCACGTGAAGGTAAAAGTGCGTACGCGGGGGGCCTACACCACAGTAGTTGAAGATGATGCAACCCTGAAACACAAAAAAGGGAAGGTTATACGGGACCTGGTGGTGGAGGCTTTGCCGAAGGGCGGAGAGGACGAAGGTGGGGAGTTGGCACTATAAGTATGACCGCAGGGCAAGATAGTATTTTTCAGGAAGTGCTTTATTTCCGGCGGCACTTACATCAGCATCCTGAACTGAGCGGCAGGGAGGAAAAGACGGCTGCATTTCTTAAAGGGTTGCTGGAGGAATGGGGGCTTGAGGTATCTGCCTCCAGTACGGGGTACGGCCTTGTGGCCGTACTCCGGGGTACCTCCACGGGTCGCAACGTAGCTCTACGGTGTGACATGGATGCTCTGCCGGTTGAAGAGGAGACGGGTTTAGAATTCGCTTCTCAGAACCGAGGAGTTATGCATGCCTGTGGTCACGATGTCCATATGGCGGTAACGCTGGGAGTGGCAAAGTACTTCTCCAAAAGACGTTCAGACTTAAGCGGGACCGTTAAATTTATCTTTGAGCCTGAGGAAGAAACAAATCGCGGAGCGCAAAAGATGATTGATAGCGGTTGCCTGGATAATCCGCGTCCCGATGTAATAATCGGCTTCCATGTTTCGCCGGAATATAAAGCGGGGAGCATTGCCCTGACTGCCGGGCCGGTAATGGCTGCCGAAAGTAACTTCGAAGTGAGCATTATCGGTGAAGGTTGTCATGGTTCCCAGCCGCACAAGGGCGCTGACGCCGTAGCAGCGTCGGCATCCTTTATTACCCACCTTTATTCTGCTTTAAACAGGCGTGTGGACGCCCTGAACCCTTTCGCGGTCACGGTTGGCCGGATCCAGGGGGGACGGGCACCTAACATCGTAGCCGACAACGTCAGGCTGGAGGGAACGGTTCGCAGTTTCTCTGATGAGATCGATAGGAAAATTGAAGAGGTAATTCAAAATACGGCGGAAGGTGTTAATAGGCTTTTCGGTGTACGGTGCCGTCTTCATTATAGGCGCGAAATACCGCCGTTGGTAAATGATGAGGGAATAGTAAAAGTGGTGCGGGAACTCCTTGAAACGTCTTTAGGTAGGGATGCACTAGTAGAAGCCAGACCTATGATGGCTAGTGAGGATTTCAGCCTATACCTTCAAAGAATTCCAGGGTTGTTCTTTTTCTTGGGAACTAACGCTGGTAAAGAAACCTCGTACCCTCTGCACCACCCACGCTTTAATGTGGAAGAAGGCGCGATGAGAGTGGCTCTAAGAGCACTAGTGACCATAAGTGAGGAGTTTCTTCGACAGGAACATGAATTTAGGCAGGGCGATTTGTACACGGCGAAGCCGGTTCTTAGTTAAGACGGATATGTCCATAAGGGACATAACTTGTTAGAAGAAAAAAGGTGAAGTATTTGAAGGAAATACCCGGAGAGGTTTGCGGGTACAAGAGGGACACAACCGAAGAAGAAGGGAGGGTTATTACGGTAGTTAGATAAAGAGTCCCAGGTAGGAGGTACGTGGCAGGTATACCCGGCGCGATGACCAACGGAAAGGGGCGGTTGTGTGGAAGTATTTGTTTTTAAGGAGGGTTAGAGGGATAAAGAAAATGGTAAGCACGCGTGGCGAAAAACTAGAACTCACGACTAAAAAATAAATTTAGTAGAGGAGGGGTGAAGCGCATGATAAAGGAATCCCGTACCAACCGGATGTCTATTCGTTTGTTCACGGTGGCGCTTGTAATAGCTGGACTGGCTATGGTTGTGGTGGGCTGTACCAAGAA
>NZ_JBYKYF010000327.1:0-686 GCF_057736855.1 Sporomusa sp. | reverse complement strand
GGCGCTATTCTTCACTTAAGTACAGTGGAACCTGTGGTGGCTCAAGAGGAGAAAAGGGGCTTTGAACTCGCAATTCAACACGCCGGCACTGTTCAAGACAGGCCAGTAGAGCTCATTGTTGCCGATGTGACCAGTATGGAGTCGGCTCAAAGCGAGGCCAGGAGACTCATCGGCGAGGGTGTCAAGGTACTAATCGGGAGCGCCGTTGACAGTTGGGACAAAGCTGTTGCTCCCATTTGCGAACGAAACAAAGTTATATTCTGGCTCACGCTCACTGGGGGACCAGAACTTACCAAGCCGGGTTCACCTTGGGTTTTTAGGACTTGCCCTATTTCTCCTGGTGAGGGGGAATTTCAGGCAAAGTGGTTCGTTGCTGATTTGATGCCCCGGCTGAACCTTAAGCCGTCGGATGTCAAAGCTGGGCTTGTATACCGGGATGACTCATGGGGTGCCACGATGGGTGAGAATGTAGCTAAGGTACTCAGAGAGGCTGGTATAAACATCGCTGTAGAGGAGTACTATGCTGGCGAGGAAATCCGCGACATGTCCCCGGTAATCATGAAGTTAAAAAATGCAGGTGTAAACGTGGTGTTCCTTGGCCACTTCCGCGAAGCAGGTATCCTCTACTGGGAGGCAGCTCGGAAATACGATTTTAACCCCCTGGTTGCAATAGGTACGGGCGCATT
>NZ_JBYKYF010000326.1:0-3199 GCF_057736855.1 Sporomusa sp. | reverse complement strand
GACCGGTTAGCATAATAAATATGATAAGAAAATTAACCAACAACAGTTATTTACCTCATTTCCTGTCTTTATACCTGTTGGTAACACTAGTTTGACTTATTATTTTCTTGTTTATGTAGGAAATAAGCTATGCAGCCAATAAACAACGTCATTATTACCCCGGTGGCGCTCATAAACATAAGAATGAGTTCAAAATTAGCAAAACTTCCAACCCATACAAATAGAGCAGCTAACCCTAAAGCCTGCCAAAAGTTTAGTTTGGTAATTACGCTTAGCTGTTTTGTATTGACCAGCATGGCCGGAACCATGGTATTGATTAAGATGCAAAATAAGATACTGTTAAATCCAAAAGCCAGCCAAGTGCCAAACGTTCTATCGGCAACTGTCCGTAATGGCAGTAAATCAGAAACTTCACTGGTTAATGCTAAATGAGCTAATATGAGCGTAAAAAAGCCCTCAAAACATTTTGCCAAAACTGCCAGATATACCCCTGTATACTTTTTTTTTGATAAATAACTCCCTGCTTCCACTACCAGCGCTGAACGCATGCCTCCCGCATTATAGCCAATCAGTGCTAATACTAGAGGCCAACTGATATTTTCCAGAGAAATTAGTTTTTCAAAGGATAGTAGCGGAAGAGTATCTTTGAGCATAATGAGCATAACTCCGGTTGCTGGTATAAACAAAAGAGCCAAATAGTTAGAAAGCTGGAGTATTTCTCGGCCATAACCAGCTGCCAGCAATGAACAAGCCAGTACACAAAGTGGAACAGCAAAGATAAAAGGAATACCCGTAAGCTGCTCTAATAACTGTCCTGCAAAATAACCACCGGTTAATGCACTAGCGGGTAAAGATACCGCTAGTACACAAAATGCCAGCAGCCATTTTCCACGTACACCAAACAGCCGCCTAACGACAACTGTCAACTCGCGCCCGCTTCTTACACCAATCCAGGCAGATATGCCTGCAACTATGGAGCCAAATATCATATAAGCCAGAAATACGGTAGCATAAATGCCATTACCTAATAGCGAAGCCATGGCTGGAACAACAGCTACATTATCACCAGCAATATGAACAATGGCCAGTGACAATGCCGGTAGTATTACTCCCATACGTATCGCCCCCTGCCTGCTAATAGGATATTAGTTTGGAGCGTTAATGGTGCAAAAAGAGCCTGAGGTTATTTTCTCAGGCTCTTGCTATAGATATGATTATTTACTTGGCGGTTTTGGCTTTCATTCTAATACGCCGCTTTTCATCATATTCTTTCCAGTCAACCCATAACTGGCTGGAGGTAAAGATCGAAGAATAGGCACCAATACTAATACCTATTATCAGCGCTAACGAAAAATTCTTTGTGGTTTCGCCACCAAATAAGTAGAGAGAGCCAGCGGCCAACAGCACGGTTAATACCGTATAGATTGAGCGGGTCATTGTCTGCCAGATGCTGCGGTTAACCAGTTCTTCGATATCATCGTTCTTTTTGTAGTTTCTAAGATTTTCTCTAATTCTATCAAAAATAACAATCGTATCATTAATGGAGTAACCAACAATGGTTAATAAGGCAGCGACAAAAGTAGCATCAATCTCTTTTTGCAGAATTGAGAATGCGCCGATGGTAATAAGTACGTCATGAACTAAGCCCAAAATGCCACATACGGCAAATTTGAATTCAAAGCGGTAACTAATATACCCAATCATGAGCACCCAAGAGATTAACAAAGCCAAAATGGCCTGCTGGGTAAGTTCAGAACCAATAACGGCTCCCACCTTTTCCACCCGAAGGACTTCAAATGCCCCAAGCTTGGTTTCAAAGCCTTTCAACACTGCACGGCGCTCATCCTCACTTAAGACATGTGAACGGATAAATACATTGGGCGAAACATCTTCTTGGTCAGATAACGCTAACTGAATGGTACTGTTTTCCAACTGATAATCTTTGAGTACATCTCTCACCTCAGCTACTGTAACAGGCCGAGAGAATTTTAAATCTAACAATGTCCCACCGGTAAAATCAATGCCTAAGTTAAAGCCTTGTATTGCTATAGATATTAGGCCGGAAATGAGAAAGACGGCTGAGAGTAAATACCACCACTTACGTCGTTTTACGATATCAAATTCATACTTCATCGCTTTCTCCCCCCTAAGCCCCGAAAAACTTGCCATTTTTAATAATATTGGCCTGAATCAGCAATCGTAACATAAACCGAGTAGCAGTAATGGCAGTAAACATACTTAAAATAATCCCTAGGCCTAGGGTGATAGCAAAGCCTTTAATCGGTCCTGTTCCCAGGTAAAACAGTACTACTGCGGTAATAAGGGTGGTAACATTGGAGTCAAATATGGTAGCAAATGCACGCGAAAAACCGGCATCTATGGCTGCTCGCAGGGTTTTACCATTACGGTATTCTTCTTTGAAGCGTTCAAAGATGAGTACATTGGCATCTACTGCCATACCCATGGAGAGGATGATACCCGCAATCCCCGGTAGGGTTAAGGTGGCGTCGAGCAATTTTAAGCTAAGTAACAGCAGCAAAACATACAAAACTAAGGCGATATTAGCAACTAAACCAGAAACTCTGTAGAACAGCAGCATAAAGATTACAATGGCCGCAATGCCAATAACAAATGCTTGTATACTCTTGGCTTTTGAATCTTCGCCTAAAGTCGGACCAACAGTCCTGGTTTCTAATACATCCACTTTTACCGGGAGTGCACCTGAACGCAGAAGGATGGCTAGGCGTTCCGCCTCTTCCATGGAGCGATTGCCAGTGATGACGGCCTTGCCATTGGGAATAGGTTCTTGCACGACAGGATTGGTTAAAATCTGTTTGTCCAATAAAATGGCGATATGTTTGCCAACACTTCTGGCTGTCAAATCTGCAAACTTTTTAGCACCTTCATCAGTAAACTCAATAGCAACCAGTTTTTGGCCACTTTGATCAATTTGGGCTCTGGCGTCCTTTAAATCCTTACCAGTTAATACCGTATTACCGCTTTCATCCTGAAACTCCATGAGTGCTGTTTGTCCCAACATTTCAATGGCTTTTTCCGGATCTTTTACGCCAGGTAATTCAACAATGACTCGGCGCTCCCCCTGACGCTGTACAATGGGTTCTGTAAGACCGAGTTCATTAATCCGGCGATCGATAATATGGACAACCCGCTGCATGGCATCATCGTTTACCTTAGCTTC
>NZ_JBYKYF010000325.1:0-3203 GCF_057736855.1 Sporomusa sp. | reverse complement strand
GCCCGACGGACTTTGGCAGCATGTACCAGATAACCACCAATCTTGGCAGCTGCTTCGACAATCCCGACAACCTTAACACCTGCTTGCAACAGTTGATATGCTACAATTAGTCCGATATTGCCTGAGCCTACTATCAAAAAGCGTTTACCTGGCAAAACTCCATGGACATTCATAAGGGTTTGAACCGCACCTGCTCCGGTAATACCTGGTAAGTCGTTTCCTGGAAAAGCCAATGTTTTTTCAGCCGCACCAGTAGCGACAATGATTTTTTTGGCTTTCACCGTAACGAATGTACCCATATGTTTAACTGTCAATACACCGTCATCCGGATAGTATCCGAGCACAATACTGTTGTTCCAGGCAGTTACATTAGGTAATGCCAGTGCTTCGCTAACCAGAAATTTTGCAATTTCGATCCCCCGCTCACCGGCAAACTCGCTTTTAGAACCAAAAAACTTATGGGTTTGCTTAATAAGCTGGCCCCCAAACTGTTCGGCCCGTTCGATGAGCAGCACACTGGCCCCCGCTTTTCCAGCATGAATGGCTGCCATAAGTCCAGCAGGGCCGGCGCCAACGATGGCAATATCTATATCCATTGCAGTTTCCCTCTTCCTGCTTGGGTTTCAACACTCATTCCTTGTCGCAACGGCTCAACACATATCCGTACATTGGGAATTCCGTCAACTGTCATTAAGCAGGATGAACAGTTACCAATTGCACAGAACAGTCCACGTGGCCGTTGGAGTTTGTGACTATGTCCAAATATCTTGATACCAGCAGCGTATAAAGCAGCAGCAATTGGTTCACCGGCATATCCTTCTAGTGGCTGATTGTTAAAAGTAAATTGCACTTTATCTTTTTTGGAAAATTGTAATATTGGATGATTGATAATCCTCATACCCACACCTCCTTACTTCTTGCTGTTGCAATTTATGTGCCAACGTAAGAAACACAAAAAATAATTGCCGCAATGCACTTTGCTCACCCACATAATTAGCACAAATTAACCTTTCTTGCATAGTGAATGAGCAACCGTGTACAGCAATCTTATACTTTGAGGTGTCATTTTTTTGACGCGGCCGTCAAAAGACTGACGCCACCTGTCATCAGATTTAGCTGCTGCATTTTATAATATAGTGTACTTCGGGGAATACCTAGTTTTTTGGCGGCAGCAGCCTTGTTAAAATTATTTTCCTGTAGAGCTTGCTCGATAAGGGCCCGCTCAAGTGTCATCAGTTCTGAAAGCGTTGTAACGGTAATTGGAGAGTTCGAGCAAACTAGTTCATTTTGAGACTTGCTGGCCTTAATATTCGCAGGCAAATAGTCTGATGTCAGTATATCGCCATCAGCGAGTATAACCATCCTTTCCAAAACATTATTAAGTTCTCTGACATTACCAGGCCAATCATATTCTAACAATGCCACCATTAGGTCTGGTTCCACTTTACTGTTACCAACGGCAGGATTGTGAATTCTGGAAAAATGTTTCAGTCCCCGATATACTAACTCCGGAATATCCTCGCGTCTATCGCGAAGCGGCGGTAAGTGTATGGTTACGACATTGAGCCGGTAATATAAGTCCTCCCGAAACTCACCGCGGTCAATCATTTTTTCCAATTCTCGGTGAGTCGCAGCAATAATCCGTACATCGACCTGAATAGGAGTATCACCGCCCACTCGGTAAAATTTTTTCTCCTGAAGAACTCTTAGTAATTTTACTTGCATTTCTCGCGGCATTTCTCCAATTTCGTCAAGAAAAAGTGTACCGCCATTAGCCAGCTCAAAAAGCCCGGGTTTGCCTCGGCGATCAGCACCAGTAAACGCACCTGATTGATAACCAAACAATTCACTTTCAATTAGATTCGCTGGAATAGCGCCGCAATTAATTGCAATAAACCGACCTTTACGGTTACTGGCAGTATGAATTGCCCGAGCAAAAATTTCTTTTCCCGTACCACTTTCTCCGCGGAGCAAAATCGGCGCAGTAGTAGCTGCCACCCGTCTTGCCATACTCACAGCAGCAATTATGGCCGGACTATGACCGCAAATAGCGGCAAAGGCATCGGCATTGGCGCTAATTTCATCAATTTCTTTTTCCAGCGACTCCACCTTACGACTGGTACGCGTAAGTTCCTGATTAAGGTTTACAATTTCGGTAATATCCCGTTCAGCGCACACACCGCCGACAACCTGATAGTTCATAATAATTGGTGCTGCATTAATAAGTACATGAGTTTTTAAACAAGGATTATGATACTGATCTTTAATTGTAACACGCTCGGCCGCAGCTTTTTTCACCAATAGATTTGAAAAATAATGATCAATCGCCTTTCCTATAATTTCTTCAGCTTGAATACCGTACAATTTTTCGGCGCCCTTATTCCAAATAACCACTCGATTATCCTGGTCAATTACACAGACTGACTCACCTACAGTATCTAAGATGGCCTCCATTTGCGATTGCAGCAATTTGTGTCGGGAAAACAGCGCGGCAAACAATAGCTCCGGGGTGCTGAAAGCTATAATTCGGCCAGCAGCTTCGAATAAAACAGTATCTTTTATAAGTTCAACCGGGAAACTCTCTAATCGCTCTGATAACATACTTGCCGGTTGTATAACAGCGTCAAAACTAGCAAGTTGCCAAGCCCATGTCCCAGGGCAATGTAGGTGATCTGCAGTAATATAACCCCATTTTCCTTCGTTTTCTATAATGGCTACCGTTTCTTTATTTCTAATATAAGCGGCAGCAACTGCTGCCTCTATATCAGGCTCTAGAACCACCAGCTTGGTAATAACAATATCTCTTAAACACAATTGCTGCATGACGATACTCTCCCCCCTTATAAAAAAAAACGCCGTCCCTCTAATACAAGAAGAACAGCGTCTTTGCTGGTGTCAATTATTTGACATTTATTTTTATTATAACTAACCCTTGTAACAAAAATCAAGAACATTGATCTCTCACATATAGACAAATAATTACAATATCATTACAGTGCAATAACAGCACCAATTCGTCCGGTACGCCCACGTTCAGCGCGGTGAGAAAAAAATACGGGAGTATTTTCAGCAGTACAAATACCACTTATTGTAATATTACTGTCAGGTACACCTATCTCCAGCAGTTGCTGGCGGTTAGCTTCCCACAAATTAAGTTGCCAACGATCGGCACTCGGCGTCACCAACTCTTCCCACCGATTAAA
>NZ_JBYKYF010000324.1:0-3204 GCF_057736855.1 Sporomusa sp. | reverse complement strand
GAAGTAACTGGTTGCAGTTTTTTCTATTTGGGGGCTGTCTTAACGCGACAGCCCCAGTGTTTTTTTTTTGCAGGGTTACTATAGTTTTGGCCGAATCTATATAGTAACAAATAATTGAGGTGTATATTATGCAAGAAACGTTGCTGTTTCAAATGATTGAGCGATTGAGTATTGCGTCGACGTTAGCGTTTGTTTTGTCGCAGACTACCATTTTTCGCCGTATTAGTTATAGTTATGTGACAGTATTGGATAAAATAAAGCTTTCACTTATTTTTGGCGGCATTGGTATCGTTGGTACGTATGCCGGCATTCCTGTGGATGACGCATTAGCAAACTCTCGGGTGGTAGGGGTGATGGCTGCTGGACTGCTGGGCGGCCCTACGATTGGGGCGGCTGCCGGGTTAATCGCCGGGGGGCATCGCTATTTGTTTGGCGGATTTTCGGCTTTTTCTTGTGCTTTGGCTAATGTCATGGAAGGATTGTTAGCTGGCTGGATAAAAAATCGATATCCACACCATGCACTGTCCTGGTGGCTTGCTCTCGTCAGTGGCATTGTTGGTGAAGCCATGCAGATGGCCATTATACTCCTTACTGCCCGTCCTTTTGAGATGGCAGTAACCCTGGTGAAGGATATCGCCTTGCCCATGATTGTCGCTAATTCTTTTGGGCTTATGATTTTTATGCTTATTATTAAAATGACAATGGATGTACAACAGCAAATTGGTGCAACGCAGTCACAAAAAGTATTAGCCGTTGCTGCCCAAACTTTGCCGTACTTTAGAAAAGGGCTAAATGCCGACTCTGCCAAGGCAGCGGCAGAAATTATTTATGCTAATGGTCCTTATCATGCTGTGGCTGTAACTGATACCCAACATGTTTTGGCGTTTGTTGGCACAGATGCTGAACACCATTTGTCCAATCACCACCATCTTACTAATGCTACCAATCAAACGTTGCATTCAGGCACTATTTATATTGCTAACAGTCCGGCAGAAATAGGCTGCGAATGTTCTGACTGTCAGCTAACCTGCGCCATCGTTGTTCCATTAAAACGAGGTCAGGAGATTATTGGAACCTTTAAACTGTATTATGCCAACGGCAAACCGGTTAACCAATCAGATGTGGTATTTGCCGAAGGACTTGCTCATTTGTTTTCTATCCAGCTTGAACTGGCGGAAATCGACCGGCAGGCAAAGTTAGCTGCGAAAGCTGAACTGAAGGCGTTGCAAACCCAGATAAATCCTCATTTTTTATTTAATACTCTGAATACAATTACCTCTCTGATTCGGACCAAGCCGGCGTTAGCCCGTGATTTATTGATAAAACTCAGTTCGATTTTTCGGTTTACTTTACAAAAAGCCGGGCGAAATATTACTATAGCAGAAGAGCTAACGCAAGTCAGTGCCTATTTAGCCATTGAAAAAGCGCGTTACGGTCCCAAACTACAGGTTGTCGAAGATATTGATCCCTTAACTGCACCGTATTTAATTCCTTCCCTTACGATTCAGCCGATTATTGAAAATGCTGTGGTCCATGGCTTGAAGCCGAAAATCGATGGCGGAACCATTACTATAAGTATTCATAGATACAACTATGATATTATAATTACAATTACTGATGATGGGGTGGGAATGGATCTGGCATCATCCAATCCTCTGAATCAAACATCTAACGAACATATTGGCTTGATGAATGTTCATGAACGTTTGCGCGGGCAATATGGTGTTCCCTATGGGCTAAGCATTGACAGCACTGTTGGTGTCGGTACCGTTGTTACGATTACTATCCCACAAATAACTGCAAATGAAGGTGAGTCATATGCTCAAAGCGCTAATTGTTGATGATGAATTACCAGCCAGAGACGAATTACGCTATCTTCTCTCATCTAAGCCTGAGATTGAAATTGTCGGCGAAGCCGATAATGGTGCGGAGGCTATTAAACTTGCAACTCAATTACAGCCAGATGTTATTTTTTTGGATATTAGCATGCGGGATATTAATGGTTTGGAAGCTGCAGTTATCTTACGAAAGATTGTAGAGCATGCCATGATTGTTTTTGCCACTGCTTATGATGAGTATGCTATAAAAGCATTTGAAATTGGAGCAGTCGATTATCTTTTGAAACCGTTTGAACAGGAGCGGATCGACAAAACCATTGTGCGCCTGAAAAATTATCAGCCTGAAGAATGGCAGGCTGCTGCTAACCGGGTTGATGCTGTACTTGATGCGAATAAAGTTCATATTAACAAATTGCCTGTAGAAAAAGGCGGAAAAATTATTTTTATAAACTACAGTGATATTATTTATGCGTATGCTCAGGCCGGTAATGCCGTTATTGTAACGGCTAATGAAGAACTCAACTATAATGGTACTCTAGCCGAGCTTGCTGATCGGTTTCGGGACTCTAAGATTTTGCGGGTGCACAAAAGTTATCTAGTTAACATGGATAAAGTACAAGCCGTTGTGCCATGGTTTAAAGGCACGTATTGGCTGAAAATGGAGCATTGTCCACGAGTAGAAATACCTGTAAGTAAAAGTAAAATCAAAGAATTAAAAATTATTTTAGGATTAAAATAATTAAGATTTCTATTCATCATCCATAATTTCTGTTCAAACTGTATTTTAGTCCATTCATAAGGATTACGTTTATTTGATGAATTTTTTGTTTTATATTGTAGTCGAAGAATTCATTAATTTTATACAATGAGGTAAGACTTATGAATGGATTGTATCTAGTTCTCATTGCGGCTATGGTGCTGACGATTTGCTATCGTTTCTATGGCGCTTTCATAGCAGCAAAAGTATTAGCCCTTGATCCCAACCGACCGACTCCTGCTGTTGTTCACGAAGACGGTCATGACTATGTACCCACGAACAAATGGGTTACATTTGGTCACCATTTTGCCGCTATTGCTGGCGCTGGCCCACTTGTCGGTCCGGTTCTGGCAGCGCAATTCGGTTTTTTGCCAGGTACTCTCTGGCTGCTTATCGGTGCCTGCCTCGGCGGGGCAGTCCATGATATGATTATCCTGTTTGCATCCATCCGCCATGACGGTAAATCGGTTGCTGAAATTGCCAAAGAAGAAATTGGTAAATCGGCAGGTTTGGTTTCGGCCATTGCCGTTATTTTTATCCTGGTTATCACCATGGCAGGGATGGGGATTGCTGTTGCTAATGCCCTGTTTAATAGCCCCTGGGGCGCAT
>NZ_JBYKYF010000323.1:0-3245 GCF_057736855.1 Sporomusa sp. | reverse complement strand
CTTATACCGGACTGTATAGAATTTTGATAGTCTTCTCTAGACAATTTCGACCCCCCATGCATAACCAATGGCACGTTAACGGTATTGTTTAGTTCTGCTAGCCGCGAAAAATTGAGTTTTGGTCCGCCACGGTACATTCCGTGATTAGTTCCTACTGCCACCGCTAACGCATCGACTTTTGTTTTTTCCACAAAATCTCGTGCTACCTCTGGTTTAACCAGGTTTTCTTCCTGAATATCTGTAAGATTACCATAACAGCCAACATAGCCCAATTCACCCTCGACTGACACACCGAGAGAATGGGCTATGCGGGTAATTTCTTTCGTACGTTTTAAGTTGTCCTCAAATGACAAAGCAGAGCCATCAAACATAATAGAAGTAAATCCCCAACGAATAGCTTTCATCACCCCTTCATACGTATAACCATGGTCAAGATGAAGCGCAACAGGTACCGAAGCCTTCTGCGCAGCTTTGATCATGGCAGCGCTTAAGGTATCAACATCGACAAATTTAAACAAGCGCTCAGGGATACCCAGCACCAGGGGAGTTTTTAGTTCTTCTGCTACCTCAATAACTGCACCTAAAGTTTCAAAGTTAAATACGTTAAAACCGCCTACAGCATACTTTCTTTTTTTTGCATCCTGAAGTAATTCTTTCATGGTTACCAGAGACAAGTCTAACTCCTCCTTTTTGGCTTGATGATGCCTCTCGTCGTACTTCCTTATATTTCATTGTATTCGCCGCTATCCCAAAAAAACCTGCCATTATAATAAAATTTTAAAAAATCAAATATTTCTGTCGACGTAATTATGGATTAATTTAGTAATTTCGTATTGAATTTCCTATAGTAATTCCAATATTTATAAATATTATACATAAAAAAAACTCCCAGAATGATTCCGGAAGTTTTTTTGAATTTACAGTTGTTCTTTAGCAGTGCTTACCAGCTTAGTAAATGCAGCCATATCGTTAACTGCCATGTCAGCTAACATTTTACGATTAACTTCTACTCCAGCCTTTTTGAGTCCATTGATCAATTGGCTATAGGAGATACCATTCATGCGAGCAGCCGCATTTATCCGGGTGATCCACAATTTACGGAAATCACCTTTTTTGGCGCGACGGTCACGACGTGCATAATACAGAGCTTTCATCACTGTTTCATTTGCTTTTTTGAACAGCTTACTCTTAGCACCACGATATCCTTTGGCTAATTTAAGAATCTTTTTATGACGTCTATGTGCAGTAACACCTTTTTTAACTCTTGGCATGTCACATACCTCCTGATGTAGTTATGAATGAAGACTTGATTCGGATGGATTAACCCTAACCCATCTGAATCTAGTCTAAATGATCCAAAGACTTGGCTGCTCTAACTTCTACTTATATAAACAAAGCAGAACTCTTACAGCAAGTTAGTCATCGGATAAATAGGTTGATCTTATGCGTAAGGAAGCATTTTTACTACGCGCTCATGATCAGCCTTGCTAACCAGAGCGGCTTTACGCAGATTACGTTTACGGGACGGAGATTTTTTCTCAAGAATATGACTCTTGAAAGCTTTGGCACGTTTAAATTCACCACTGCCAGTCACTCTAAAACGTTTTGCGGCACTTCTACGAGTTTTAATTTTTGGCATTGTTGGATATCCCCTTTCTATTTATGTGCTGGATTGCGTAGTGTTGGGCTTAGGAGCTACAATCATAATCATATTTTTACCTTCGAGCTTAGCCTCACGTTCGATATTAGCCACATCTTTAAGCAAGGTTGCCATTCTTACAAGCACTTGCTTACCAAGTTCAGGGTGAGAAAGTTCCCGGCCTCTGAACATGATGGTTACCTTGACTTTGTCGCCATCTTCTAAGAAACGCTGGGCGTTTTTCAGCTTAACATTAAAGTCATGATCTTCAATATTGGGACGGAGTTTAACCTCTTTAAGCGTAATTACCTTTTGTTTCTTTTTGACTTCTTTTTCACGTTTTTGCTGCTCATACCTGTATTTACCAAAATCCATAATTCGGCATACTGGCGGTTTTGCAGTTGGCGCTATTTCGACTAAATCAAGATTTTGCTCACTGGCTAAACGTAACGCTTCTCTCAGCGACATAATTCCTAATTGTTCATTGTTACTGTTGACCAACCGAACTTCTTTTGCTCGAATTTCCTCATTGATCTTTAAATTTTCTTTGCTAATTGCCGCTCCCTCCTGATATTTTTCGTTAAATAAAAAGCGGATGGTATAAACCACCCGCATACATAGCATATCAAAACTGATTTGCTTACCATTACCTTACGAACTGCACACATGCGTTGTAAGGTGAGAAGCGGATGGCTTCTACTTAGAGTAAAATTTAACTACTCGATAATGTTAACATCAATTGCTAAAGATGTCAAGTTATTTTTTATTCTTATCAGCTTTTGGTGACAATCTCATTAAGAGCTGTAGCAATAAACTCTTCAACAGGCATTGCGCCAATATCGCCTTCGCCCCGTTTACGAACAGACACAGTACGTGATTCAATTTCTTTATCACCCACAACCAGCATATAAGGTGTTTTTTGTAGCTGAGCTTCACGAATTTTATAACCAATTTTTTCGTTGCGGTCATCTACTTCTACCCGAATATCTTTATCTCGCATTGTTTGGGCGATTTCATGGGCATATGCAGCATGGCGTTCACTGATCGGCAAAATCTTTGCTTGTACAGGTGCAAGCCACATCGGGAAAGCACCGGCATAATGCTCAATTAAAATACCGATAAAGCGTTCTATACTGCCGTAAACAACCCGGTGGATCATTACCGGACGGTGTTTTTGACCATCTTCACCAATATAGGTAAGATCAAATTTTTCAGGCAACATCATGTCAAGCTGAATGGTACCACATTGCCAGGTACGACCAATAGAGTCTTTTAAATGAAAATCAATTTTGGGGCCATAAAAAGCGCCGTCGCCCGGATTAATTTTGAAGGGCATATTGAGCTCTTCCATTGCCTCGCGCAGTGCATTGGTAGCCGTTTCCCAGACTTCGTCAGACCCCATGGCTTTTTCCGGTTTGGTACTCAGTTCAGCATGATAGGATAAGCCAAAGACACTGTATACAGTATTAAATAGTTCGATAACCTTCTTAATTTCGCTTTTTATCTGTGAAGGAAGCATGAAAATATGTGAATCATCCTGTGTAAAGCTGCGTACGCGCATAAGTCCGTGCAGTGCTCCAGAAATTTCATGTCTGTGCACAAGTCC
>NZ_JBYKYF010000322.1:0-3302 GCF_057736855.1 Sporomusa sp. | reverse complement strand
TGTCAGAAAACAGCAAAAAATAATTAACACCGCACTGTGTTTTCTCAACCAGCGTGGTTTTGCAGATACAGCTTGTCGGTTTGATGTTCTTGAAGTATATGTTACGAACGATTCAATTCGTTGTAATCACATTATAAATGCATTTGGTAGATAACTATTGCGGGGGTAATCAGTGTTTGCGCAAACTTTTGGCTCTACAACCTTAGGCTTAAACGGTGTGCTGATCACAGTGGAAGTAGATATTGCCAACGGTATTCCGACATTTGATATTGTAGGTTTGCCTGATACGGCTGTCCGTGAATCTCGGGAACGTGTGCGGGCAGCTATTAAAAACAGTGGATATGAGTTTCCGTCTCGTCGTATTACAGTCAATTTAGCACCTGCTGACATTAAGAAAGATAGCTCAGGACTTGATTTGCCGATAGCTATAGGCATATTGGCAGCAAGTGGTCAGATTAACCCGGCCAAATGCCGCAATCAGGTGTTTGCAGGCGAGTTATCTCTAGAAGGCCGGCTGCGGGCAATCTCCGGGATCTTGTCAATGGCTGCTAACTGCCAAGATAATAGTATATCGGAAATGATTGTAGCTCCAGACAATGCTCAGGAAGCATTATTAGCAGGACATTTGACAGTATATGCGCCTGAAACCCTAGCTGAGACGGTTAAACATCTAAATGGTGAATATGTATTGCCACCTTTGATTTCCGAGTTGCCAGCCAAGCAAGCCGTTGATTCGGCACTTGATTTCGCTGATGTGCAAGGCCAGGTTGTTGCCAAACGAGCACTTGAGATTGCTGCTGCTGGGTTTCATAATGTCTTAATGGTTGGACCGCCAGGTTCGGGAAAAACCATGCTGGCGAGGCGGATTCCTTCGATACTGCCTGCCATGACCACACAGGAAGCTCTCGAAGTCACTAAGATTTATAGTGTGGCCGGAATGTTTAAAAATAATATCGGGTTGGTTACTGAGCGCCCTTTTCGCAATCCGCATCATACTGTTTCGACTGCTGGTATGATCGGCGGAGGATCTATCCCAAGACCGGGTGAAGTGACTTTAAGTCATAATGGTGTGTTATTCTTGGATGAGTTACCGGAGTTTCCACGGACAGTGCTCGAGGTTCTTCGTCAACCAATGGAAGATGGAGAAGTTACCATTTCGCGGGTTAACGCCACTATTTCCTATCCAGCGAAATTTATGCTTATTGCAGCCTTAAATCCCTGTCCGTGCGGCTTTAGCTCCGATCCTTCACAGGAATGTATGTGTACACCGACAGATATCCGACGCTATCAGAAAAAGATATCCGGACCACTACTTGACCGGTTGGATATAACCATTCATGTACCACGGCTTGAATACAACGATTTGGTCAGGGATATTCCGCAGGAGTCGTCGGCTACTATTCGCCAGCGAGTAGAAGTTGCTAGACTTATCCAACAAAAACGGCTGCAAAACATCGGGCTTTATGCTAATGCGCAAATGCAGCACAAACACATTAAAGCCTTGTGTCAGTTAAAGCCGGAAGCAAGAAACCTTCTAAAGCAGGCTTTCACAAAAATGAATCTTAGCGCTCGCGGTTATGATCGGATAATAAAAGTAGCGCAAACTATAGCTGATTTGCAACAATCATCCCATATTTCAGCAGAGCATATTGCCGAAGCGATTCAATTCCGAAGTGATTTTCAATATATTTCCAGGAAATAATTTCCTGGAAATAGTAAAAAATATATTACATGTTCTCAAATATAATAATCAGGAGAGATAAGAAAAGACTTGTTTGCGCCGAGTTTCAGAATGTATAAATTTCTGGCAAAGGAGGTTTTTTATGAATAAGTCTGTATGGATTATTATTGCCATTGTCGGAGCACTGCTGGTCAGTGCAATGTTTAGCTACAATACTTTGGTTAGTATGAATGAAAATATCATCGGAAAATGGAGTCAGATTGAAAACCAGTTACAACGGCGAAGTGACCTAATTCCTAATCTGGTTAATACGGTAAAAGGCTATGCAGCACATGAGCAGCAAGCCATTCAGGCTGTTGCTGATGCCCGTGCCAAACTAGCAGGTGCCCAAGGACCGGTAGATAAAGCCGCTGCTAACAGTGAACTTAGTTCTGCTCTTAGCAGACTCTTAATGGTAGCAGAAAATTATCCTAATTTAAAGGCTGATGCTAATTTCCGGGCGTTAATGGACGAATTAAGCGGTACTGAAAATCGTATTGCTGTAGCGCGTAAAGACTATAATGATGCGGTGCAAGTCTATAATACAAAAATACGCTCACTGCCGACAAGTTTGTTTGCTGGAATGATGGGTTTTGGGCCCAAAGAATATTTTAAAGCAGAAGAAAGCGCTAAACAAGTTCCCCAGGTTAACTTTTAAATTTGCCAAGCGAGGGGATATGGATGAAAAGACGGCTGGCTTGGCTAACATTAGTCGCGTACCTTTTACTAATTACTGTTGTTTGGGCTCAACCGCAAATTCCGCCAGCGCCTACTCAAAGCATATATGTTCAAGATCTCGCTGGTGTGCTGGACTCAGAAACTAAGAATAAAATTAACAGTTTGGGCAGTAAACTGGCAGCTAAAACCAAAGCACAAATTGTAGTATTAACAGTAAAATCATTGGAAGGGGCATCTGTGGAAGAGTATGCCCTAAGCGTACTTAGGCACTGGGGGATTGGAGACAAAGAGCTAAACAATGGTGTGTTGATGCTGGTCGCGGTGAATGACCGACAGTCGCGGATTGAGGTTGGTTACGGATTGGAAGGGGCGCTCAATGACGCCAAGACTGGTGCAATTCAAGATAATTACATGATACCTTATTTTACTGTTGGTGATTATAACAAAGGTATTTGGAATGGGTATCAGGCATTAGTCAGTATTACCGCCGCTGAATATAAAACCCATATCAGTACTGATGCTAAAGCATTTAAACCCCAGTCTGGGCAAAATCAATCCTGGTGGGACACGTTGCCCTGGTGGGCTCAAATGGCGTTTGCTGCAGGTTTGCTGGCACTATTCATTTTTGACTGGTTATTTCTTGGTGGTAGTATAACCTACCTTATTCTATCCTTGCTGCGATTTCGCGGTGGCGGTGGTGGTTATGGCGGTGGCGGTGGTGGTTATGGCGGTGGCTCAGGTGGTGGCGGTGGCTCCAGTCGCAGATGGTAGCAGTAAAAAATGATTTACGTCTTTAAACATAACATAAAATAACGGATAAATGTAAAAAGGGGCTGTCGCGTAAAATAACGGACTTAAGTCCATAACAACATACTTAACTCGGCAGCGTTCTTCCATAGGAAAT
>NZ_JBYKYF010000321.1:0-3306 GCF_057736855.1 Sporomusa sp. | reverse complement strand
AATAGAAAGCCGCTTTTTGCCTTACGGCATAAAAGCGGCTTTGTCTACAATCTGACCGGTAGCTAAGTGCTACCGGTTTTTGTATGCAATGTCTGGATTTGCATATAATATTGCGAGCGAGCAGTTCCACTTGGTTGTCATAGGCAAGTAAATCGGTTATAATTATTCACAAGTGGGCAGAACGGCCGGTTTTTTAGTTTATGGTTAATGAACGGGCGGTTACAACTTACATATTGATATTAACTTGGAGGTGTATGTTTTTTTGTCTCGGCAACCAAATAAAATACAGATAATTCCCTTGGGCGGTATGGGAGAGATCGGTAAGAACATGACAGTCATACGCTATGGTGATGAAATCATAGTCATTGACTCAGGTTTAATGTTCCCTGAAGACGACATGCTTGGTATTGACCTAGTTATTCCGGATATTACCTATCTGTTGGACAACCGCGATTTAGTGAAAGCCATTATATTAACGCACGGGCATGAAGACCATATTGGTGCACTACCTTATGTATTGAAAATGCTTAATGTTCCCGTATATGGTACTCGTCTGACTCTCGGTATTTTGGAAGGACGTTTGAAAGAAAACAATGTACCTACGACTAGTTTACATGCCGTTAAACCGGGTGATAAAATTCAAATTGGTAATTTTAAAATTGGCTTTATTCGGGTAAGTCACAGTATCGCGGATTCAGTAGCATTATCCATAAAGACACCTGTTGGTGTCATTGTCCATACTGGCGATTTTAAACTGGACCAGACTCCGGTTGATGGTAAGGTTACTGATTTTCACCGGTTTGCTGAATTAGGTGACCAGGGGGTTTTGGTACTTTTGGCAGATAGTACCAATGCAGAACGGCCTGGATATACTCCTAGTGAGAGGTCGGTCGGAGTCACTTTTGACGAAACTTTTCGTAATGCCCGGGAGCGTATTATCATTGCTTCTTTCTCTTCCAATATTCACCGTATTCAACAGGCTATTGACACTGCTTGCAAATACCGGCGTAAAGTAGCTATTCTTGGCCGCAGTATGGTTAATGTCGCGAATATCGCTTTAGAATTAGGCTATTTAAATGTGCCTGAAGGGGTACTTATTGATATTGATGAAATCAATAACTACCCGGCTTCAGGGGTAGTTATTCTAACAACAGGCAGTCAGGGGGAACCCATGTCTGCTTTAACGAGAATGGCTATGTCAGAGCATAAAAAGGTTGAAATTGTTCCAGGAGATACAGTAATCATTTCAGCTACGCCAATCCCCGGTAATGAGAAACTGGTTTCGCGGACGATTGACTATCTTTTCCGGCAAGGTGCTGAAGTTGTATATGAAGCGGCATCAGGTATTCATGTGTCTGGTCATGCCAGTCAAGAGGAACTCAAATTAATGCACAACCTTGTACGGCCAAAGTTTTTTATCCCAGTTCACGGAGAATATCGCCACCTGATTAAACACGCTCAATTAGCCCAGTCCATGGGTATGCCGAAAGAAAATATTTTTGTGGTAGAAAACGGGCAGGTATTAGAATTCACTGCCGAAAAAGGTATGGTAGCCGGAAAGGTGACTTCAGGCAATGTGTTAGTGGATGGTCTTGGTGTGGGTGATGTAGGCAATATTGTACTTCGTGACCGACGGCAGCTTTCGCAAGATGGAATATTAATTATCGTGGTTACGATGGATAAACAAGGAGGACAAGTAGCCGCAGGCCCAGATATTGTATCTCGGGGTTTTGTTTATGTACGCGAGTCTGAGCAGCTTATGGAAGAGGCCAAAGAACGGGTTAAACAAGCGTTGGAAAAGTGCGAACTTAACGGTATTACAGAATGGGCTGCTATAAAATCCAACGTTCGCGATACATTAGGTAAGTATTTGTACGAACGCACTCGACGTCGCCCAATGATTTTACCAATAATCATGGAAGTGTAGTATGACATGAAAGCTTTGAGAATACCTGTTGAAGGGTAGACTCAAGGCTTATTTTGTTAGCATATAAACGCTTGTATGAAATCTCAGTAAGCGCCAATACTATATATGGATATAATAATAACCAGCTCATTGGCGGGAGGGATACTCTAATGATACTCAATGATAATCCGGTAGTTGCTCCTCCGGGTACTAATCCTGAAGCACCACAAATAAATCCGCTTCCCACGGAAAATCCGAAAAAAAGCAGACAGGCCAAGAAATCGGTAGCTACTGAGAATATTCAAGAGTTAGGATCAGCCGAAGTACCTATAGCTAAAACCAATATTCATGTGATGACCATCATTGGCCAAATTGAAGGCCATTTGGTATTACCGCCACAAAATAAAACTACAAAATATGAGCATGTAATGCCACAGCTTGTTGCGATTGAGCAATCCAATGAAATTGATGGGTTGCTGCTAGTATTAAACACCGTCGGCGGCGATGTTGAGGCAGGTTTGGCTATCGCTGAAATGGTTGCCAGTATGTCAAAGCCTACCGTATCCATTGTGTTAGGGGGCGGACATAGTATTGGTGTACCTATTGCCGTTTCGGCAACTTACTCATTTATTGTTGAAAGTGCTACTATGACAATTCACCCGATTAGACTTACCGGGTTGGTTATAGGTGCTCCCAGTTCCTTTGATTATCTCGAAAAGATGCAAGAGCGTGTTAATAAATTTGTTGTAAGTCATTCAAAGATAACTGAGAAGAAATGGAAAGAACTGCTATTCAAAACGGGTGAATTGTCTCGGGATATTGGAACTTCCGTAGCTGGTAATGATGCGGTAAAATATGGTTTGATTGATGAAATTGGTGGTGTAGCGCAAGCTTTAAAAAAGCTAGAAGAACTCATTGAGATACAAAAAAAGCATAAAGAAGGTAAGGGGCTGAAACAATAATGATTCTCTGGACAATTGTTCCGGAAGAAGTCGTTTTTGGCGACCAAAAACAGCCAGATCCTGTTTATGAAGAAATTGAATATGCGGGACAGAAGGTAGTGGCGGAAAAGGTATCTGACAATGAATTTCGTATTGTTCGTTTGTTAACCACTAATCCTGCCGACTTCCTTCGTAGTGAATTACAACCAGGCAGAGTTATTACCTGTAAACCTGTTATGCAAACGCTCTCGTAAATGGGAGCGTTTTCTTTTTGCCTTAACCATTTAAAATAAAGGAATTTTTCTTGTTATGTAGAACCCATTACAAGTAGAGGTGGTATGTTTTGCCTAAATGGTTAGCCCAGTTAACTCCTGAATTGCGGCATGAATTATTGGGTATAACAATGTTTACCGGCGGCTTGTTAGCAATAATTAGTTTGCTGGGTTTGAATGTTGGCCC
>NZ_JBYKYF010000012.1:6323-25165 GCF_057736855.1 Sporomusa sp. | reverse complement strand
CCCTGTTCAGTAAAGCAAACTTGTGCCGGACATCTTTTGTTCAGGTGATCTTCAAATTCGCCTTTAAAGAGTTTCCAGCAGGTATTTAAGGCTACTGCTGCCGATTGACCCAAGCCGCAGAATGAAGCATTGGTCATGGTGTCAATCATCCGGCGCAATACGGCCATATCTTCCTGAGTTGCTTCGCCTTCAGAAATTTTGCAGAGTATGGCATAGATTTGCTTGTTGCCTTCCCGGCAGGGAGTACATTTACCGCAGGACTCATGAATGAAGAATTCGGTGACTCCTTTGAGGTAGTCAATGACACAGACATCTTCATCCATAACTACAACCGCGCCAGAACCGACGCTTAAGCCTGCATTCCGCAGCGCTTTGTAGCAATATGGGGTATCTAGTTGGGTTTCATTGCCAATCGGGCCGGATTGACCACCCAGGTGGAAGAACTTCAGCTTTTTGCCGTTAGGAATACCGCCACCCAGTTCAGGATCATAGATAATGTCTCGCAGGCTTACACCAAACGGAATCTCATATACGCCGCGGTTAACAACATTTCCTGACAGACAGATGAGTTTGGTTCCACCGCTGTCTTTGGTACCATAACTTAAATACTTTTCGCCACCTTCCAATACGATGGTGGGAATATTGGCAATGGACTCAACATTGTTAACAAGCGTAGGCATTAGGAATAGTCCTACTTCAGCCAGATGAGGCGGTTTTATCCGCGGACGTCCGGCTTTGCCTTCAATGGAGTTTAAGAGGGCGGAGTTTTCACCGCATACATAAGCCCCTGCACCAGTCATAACATGAATATTAAATTCAAAATCAGTACCCAAAATATTTTTGCCTAAATAGCCGGCTTTAACGGCATTATCAATGGCACTCTTAAATACCCTTTGAATAGCCCGATATTCACCACGTATATAGATGTAGCCTTCATGGGAGTTAAAAACATAACCAGCAATGGTCATACCCTCGATAACCCGCAGAGGATCTTGACCTAAAAGAATTTTATCTTTAAAGGTACCTGGCTCGCCTTCGTCGGCATTAATAACAATGTATTTAGGAAACTCAGGAATCTCAAAGAGCTGTTCCCATTTGGAACCTGCGGGATAAGCAGCCCCGCCGCGACCTAATAGTTTTGCCTTTTTTACTTCATTAATGATTTCTTCCGGTTTCATAGTAAAAGCCTTTTTTAGACCTTCATAACCACCGGCTTTTACATAATCTTCCACACAATCTGGGCGAATAACACCGCAGTTACCAGAAATTAATTTTTTTATTTTTGACATGATGACACCCCCCGGTAACTATTAACAATCTCAGCTACTTTTTCCGCAGTCAGATTGCCATAGACTTCATCACCAATTTTGGCTACCGGACCAATATCACAGGCACCTACACAACTGGTGTACATTAGGGTAAACATATTATCCGGAGTGGTCTCACCAAGTTTAATTCCGAGAACTTCTTCAAACATTGCAACAACTTTATCAGCTTTAGTTACATGGCAGGGTGTGCTTTTGCATATTTCAATAACATATTTACCTTTCGGTTCAATATTAAACATAGCATAGAATGTTAAAACATCGTGTACTTTACTGACAGGCAAATCTAATTGACAGGCTACTACTTCGGCCCATTCTTCCGCCACATAATTTTGGCCTGATGTGGCCTGAATATCTAATAAAATTGATAACAACTGCTCCTTGGCTTTACCGTATTTATTGATAATTGCCAAGACTTGCTCGTATCTTCTGATAATTTCTAATGCCTGATCTTTTGTTACTTTTGAACAACACATGCTTGTTATCTCACCCTTTCTTTTGACATCTTGTAATACCAAGACAAGTCAGTAAATGAAGGATAGGGACAACGACTATTAAACAGCATAGTTATTTGCGAAAATTGGCAAAATTTAAGTTAGTAGAGTAGTATAGTCGCAAGATGATAGAAGATAGGGTCAACCAATTTTCTCCCAGGCTGACCCTACCATTCTCCCTGAGTTTATCCTCCTATACCATGTTTAGCCAGATATGGGATAAGAACAATATGAATTTATTAAACTTTAGGACGCGGCAAGAAACCTGCTCCCTTTACAATCTCCGGCAAAGCAGCTTCCCAACCAACAGGCATGATATGAATACCAGCTACACCAGGAATCTTTTTCAGTTCATTACATAATTCAATAGCGATCCGAATTCCCTCTTGTTTGGGGTCTTCAGCTTTCTTCATACGTTCAATCAAGCTGTCGGGGATTTCCATACCAGCAACATCGTTCTTCATGTACTGTAGCGCTTTTACCGAGCGTACCGGCAGGATGCCGGCTGTAATTTTAACTCTTTCATGAATACCGCGAGCCACGACCAATTCCATAAACCGAGCAAATTTTTCGACATCAAAAATCGCTTGGGTCTGGATAAAATCAGCACCGGCATTCACTTTCTTTTCAAGACGAGTAACCCGGAACTCGAATGGATCGCCGAACGGATTTTCTACAGCACCAATAAAGAACCGAGGTTCATCAGTTTTAATCGGTACATCAGACAAAAACTTTTTGTCATCCCGCATCTTTTTGACCATAGAAATCAATTGTACGGAATCGACATCATAGACATTTTTGCTTGTCGGATGATTGCCGAAAGACTGATGGTCACCGCTTAAGCATAATACATCGCGAATACCCAGGCTGTAAGCTCCTAAGAGATCGCTTTGCATAGCAATACGATTACGGTCACGGCAGGTCATCTGAATAATGGGAACGCCGCCGCCTTTTAAGACATGAATACCAGCAGCAATACTGGACAAACGCACAATGGCTGTTTGGTTGTCGGTCAGGTTAAAACCATCCACTATGTCTTTAAGCTCACGAGCATGGTGTTCTAAATCATGACCGTTAGCATGTTGGGGCGGTCCAAGTTCGCCTGTTACCACAAAATGGCCTAAGGAGTACAGTTTTTCTAATTTGCTTTCTGTTTTTAACACAGCTTTTTTGTCAATAGCTACTGCTTCGCTCATAACCGCACATCCTCCCTCACAATTTTGCGGGGACCGCCGTCTCTGCTCTTCGACCAGTCTTTTACTGGTAATATCTCAGTCAACATATCCAAACGGTTTTGTCTTTTGAGGCGGTCATAAATAAGCTGCCATCCACAGGGGATATCTTTGCTAACCTCACAAACGCCTTGTTGTGAACCGCCGCATGGACCATTCAGCAAGCTCTTAGAGCAACGGATAATGGGACATACACCGCCGGTTTTGGCTAATACACACTCGCCGCACAGCATACAGCGTTCTTCCCAGACACCATGTTCAATAGCAGCGCCGGCAAATGTAGTGTTCTGGCCTGGCACAAAAATAATATCCGGATAGGTTTCAGCCATATACTGCACCCCTACGCCACAGGCCACCGACACCACAACATCAACATCTTTTAGATGTTCTTTAAATCTAGCGGCATATTCAGGATCACACTGCCGCTCATAGGTAGCGGTTGTAATTTCAGTGGGCCGACCGTCAACCTCCAGTTTCATCCGCAGGGCACTGGCCAGTATGTCCGCTTCTTTTTGTCCACCGGACAGACATACGGTAACACAGCCACCACAACCAGCAACCAATACTTTTTTAGCGTGCTTTACACTTTTTATACTTTCGGCAATTTCTTCAATTGGCTTTAATTGTGCAACTATCATATCGCTTGACTCGTCTCCTTTCTAGGCCTTCCGGGCCTTAAGCGGACTCGGACCTAATTTCTCAAGCAGTCCGGCCATATCCCGGGCGATATGGGCAAAACGCGGACCATAAGTGCCGGATACGTTGTACATAACCAATCGTTCCCGACCAACTCCGACTTGCTCCAGAATGTCTTGGATATGCTCCAACCGTTTCCGGGCGCGTGAACTGCCTTTGACATTCATGCACTCGTGCTCAGGACAGCCAGCGACAAAGACAAGGTCAGCACCTTTTTCAAAGGCCTCTAACAGCAGCCTGCCATCAACTTTACCGGCGCAAGGCAATTCAACGGTTTCGATTTTCACGTTAACGTCGGCTGGAGGGCCAAGATCAGAGTTAATTAACGCGCATAAGCGGCAAACAAAGCCAACTACTTTACCTTCACTCATATTAACCCACCTCCGTCAACGCGGTCTCAACCCGAGAGAGTACCTCATCGTCGTGGTAATGATGTACAAAAATAGCCTTATTCGGACATTCGGATGCACACATACCACAGCCACGGCAATCAGCAGGCGGAATATAGGCAGCACCCATTTCCTTCTTCTCGCGAGTAATTTGCGGGATGGTGTAAGGACAAGTCCGTACACAAGTCAAGCAGGCAGCGCATTTTTCCCATTCTACCTCTGCCACCATACCACCCATCATGAGTGCAGGCTGCGCAAGGATACGAGCTGCACGTCCAGCTACACCTTTCGCTTGCGTCAAACATTCAACAACTGATTTCGGCCCGTGGGCTGCACCAGCGATAAAAATACCGCCGCCTGGAAATGCAATTGTACCAAAATTGGAGTGAGTTTCGGAAAGGAAGCCATCGGCATTTACCTGAATTTTGAAAATGTTAGCAAGCTGTTGGGCTTCCTCAGAAGCAACCTGAGCTACTGCTAATATCACCTGATCGGGTTTCAAATTCAAGGTCAGTCCAGATTGCGGATCATAAACGGTCATGGACAGATTGCCGTCCTTATCTTTTACTAAGACTGGTTTGTCGGCTTCTTCATAGTGAACAAACACTACGCCAGCTTTCCGGGCTTCACGGTATTTAAGTTCAAGGTAGCCGGGAGTGCGAATATCACGGGATAGAACAAATACTTTAGCATCAGGATTTTGCTCTTTAATTTTGGTCGCCGCATATACTGTTTCACCGCAACAGGTGCGACTGCAGTATTTATGCTGCTCATTTCGCGAACCAACACACTGGATAAACACATAAGTAGGATCGCCTTTTGCCGGCAAACGTCCATCTGCTAACCAGTACATAGCCTCTACACCGGTAATAACCCGTTGATCGATACCATACAAATACTCATTAGGAACATAGGCCGTTGTACCTGTAGCCAGAATAACAACGCCATGTTCTACCGTTTTAGTTGTTCTTACTGGTCCCTGACCGGTTGCAACCGAAGTAACGAAATGACCTTGACGTCCGCTAAACCCTACAACTTCAGAATTTAGCAGCACCTCAATCTTATCGCTCTTAGCAACCTGTTTTTCCAGATTTTCGACAGTCTTTTTAATTTCTTCGGTTTCTAAGCTACCGGTAAGGTTACGGACATACCCGCCAAGTACATTCGATTTTTCCACAATAGTAGAACTATAACCCCGATCAGCCAATGCCAAGGCTGTTGCCATACCAGTAACACCGCCACCAACAATAAGTGCTCGGGGAACCACTGGCTCAGCATGCCATCTTAGCGGCTTATAAGTTTTAACATCTTTGATCGCCCGCACTGTAGCAGCAACCGCCGCACTGGTAGCTTTATCAGCATGATTAGCCCAGTCTTTTACAGGAACAGGAGCCATTTCAACCAACATCCGATTTAAGCCTGCAGCTTGTATAGCCTCCTGGAAGAGATTGAGGTTATGTTTCAAGACGCAGGGGGCAACGACAATCCGGTTAAGTTGTTTAGTTGTAATCAGATTTTGTATTTTGGCTATCGACTCCGGCAGACAGACAGCTTGGTCACATTCCACCACTGCTACATCAGCTTGCCCTTTGGCTGCCTGAATCACAGCGTTAGCCTCGGCGCCCATTGCCTCTAAACCGCTTTTGCAAAGGAACACGCCCAGTTTCAATGGTTCTTTGCTTACATCGCGTTCAGGCACAGGCTTGCGCGGCTGTCTTCCCTCTGGTTTTCCCAATACCTTGCTGGTAGCAGCGGCTGCTGCGCTTGCCAACGCCATAGTTTCGGGAACGTCAAGCGGTCCTTGGCTGCCGCCAACGGCAAACACCCCAGGACGTTTTGTACTTACCGGATCAAGAGGATCAACCTGAACAAAACCATATTCGTTAAGAGGAATTTGTAAAATTTTTGCGGTTTCTTCAAGACGTACAGATGGACGAATGCCTGCTGCCAGCACCACCAAGTCAAATTCTTCAGCAACTGGTTTGCTAGCTGCAGCATAGTTAATGGACAATTTCTCCGTAACAGGATCTTCTTTGACCTCAGAAATCATGGTACGTACATATCTGGTACCTAGTTCCTGAGCACGTGATAAGAAGGTGTCAAAATTCTTGCCACATGCCCTTAGGTCTAAATAAAACACGGTAACGTCAGTTTTAGGGGCAAATTCTTTCGCCAAAATTGCTTCTTTAGCCGTAAACATACAGCATATTGCCGAACAGTATTCTCCCCTTGATACTACATCGCGGGAGCCTACACACTGTATGAATGCAATTTTTTCTGCGCACTTGCCGTCTGATGGTCGTCTGATGCAGTCTGAACGATAGCGGCTTTCAGAGAGCATATGTTCAAACTCTAAGCTCGTGACAACGTTTTTATAATAGCCATAGCCGTATTCACCTTTTTTAGAAACGTCATACATGCTGAAACCGGCTGCCAGAATAACCGCTCCAACGACAAGTTTTTGGGTGCGCTTGCCGGTTGCGACATCGCTAATGGTAGCCTGGAAGTTACCTACATCACCTTGCAGAGCAGTCAGTTTACTGCTGACATAGATGTTAACAAGCGGATTATTGTAGGCACGAGTAATGAGCGAACCCAAAACTGTACTGGATGCATGGAGGTTACCGCCTAAATACAAAGCAGAAATGTTTACCTGGTCACCCCAGACACAAGCTGTCTGGCTGCTTTTTGCTGATGAATCTACCAGTTTTCCGCCAAGATTGGCTTCATCTGTTACCAAATGAACAGGGTATCCTGCCCCAGCTAATTCCAGAGCCGCCTGCAGACCGGCAATGCCACCGCCAATAACGAGCACATCCTTTTGCATGGCTCTCACTGCCTTTCGATAAAATATCTTTACTTCACCATCATTGTTTATGGTATAACCACAGAGAAACCGGACATAGCTAATAATAGTTCTGCCGGTTCCTCTGAATGGTTACAACAATTGCAATGATGTCAAGAGCGGTATGGGATCAACAATATGTTTCTTCATCCATTTCTTTGCTTCAGGATGTCCGAAACTGATCCCTAGCAATTCGGTGAAGAAAAATACGGGTATTGGTTTTTGTATCTCTTTCTGCCGAGTTTCCAGAGTCATCTGACATAATGGACATGCAGTCACAATAGCGTCAGCACCTGCCCGTTGAGCAGCAGTTACTAATTTTTTAGTTATTTCATAAACAATGTCAGTACGCGGTACTGTTAAGCTGCCACCACAGCAGTCGGTTTTGTATGACCATTTCCGTACATCAGCTCCGATCATACTCATCAGCTTATCCATTGCCTGTGGCTGCTCTACATCGTCAAAAGCAACATAGGTAGGCCTTGTAAGCAAACATCCGTAATAGGGAGCAAGTTTAAGCCCTTTGAGAGGTTTTTTGACCTCTCCCCCCACTCTGCTAAGAACTTCTTTTCTCATGATGACTTCCAGCGGATGTGTAACATGAACATTACCGCTATAGGACGAACCCATTATGTTTTTCAGTTCCTCGTTAGCATCTATGGCTTCCGGAGTACCTTCCTTCACGTAATGGTCCGCGGCTTTTACAAGATTATAGCAGGCGGCACACGGCAACATTAACTCTTTCTGTTTTTCGACTTCGGCGATAACAAGATTTCTCAGCGGCAAAGCGAGCGAAAGGAAACGGTCAGTGGAGTGTCCAGCGGTCGCACCACAGCAATTCCACTCTGGCAATTCAGCCAATTCGATATCCAAGATATCAAATACGGCCTCGGTAGACATATTGTATTCGGCTGCTGTGGAGTGAAGTGAACATCCCGGATAATAGCCTAGTTTCATCGTGCCTTTTTCTCCTTTGCTCTCTTAAATATTTTCTTGATTTCGCCTTTTCGCCGCTTAAGTGCATTATGAGGTAACAATGGCATCTTGCCCCGTTTGGTCATTTCTCTGCCGAGATCCATATCTGCAAAATAAGTCCCTGTACACAGTTTATAAAGTCCCATGAGTCCAAGTTCATAACCGCGGCCTTCTCCGCCGATTACCGGGAATCCTTTCATAGAGTCGAGGAACAATTCATAGAACAATTTGATATTGTAATGACTTGCCGGAATCTTGTCTTCAGCAATGGTTTCCATTTTAATGGTATCCATAACTTTAGAGGTATCGATGCCATTCGGACAGCGTACAGCGCAGGTCTTGCAACCTACACATAACCAGGGAGTATTACTTGAAAATACTTTGTCCTTTTCTCCAAGCTGAATCATTCGCAATATCTCATAATTGTTATGTTCCATGGCAAAGTTAATCGGACAGCCACCCGCACACTTCATGCAGTGATAGCATGAAGTGATTGGTTGGTGTGACTTTTCTTCGATTTCCCGGCAAAAAGAAGTTCTTCCCTTAACGGGTTGAGTTACCGTTGACATCATTGACCTCCTTTCCGGGTGTACAAGCCCAGCGGAAATAATTACCGCTGTCTGAACACCTTAGCATAGGAGTCGCAGTAAATATCTTGGTTTAAAATAACCCGTGCAGTAGCAATAGCATCAATTAAGTCATCATCATTAGCATCACAAATGGCGGAATCCAAACCGGCAGCCATAGCCATTACTGCAAAAGTACGGTTGATGAGCGAACGATGCGGGCTCTTTTGCGATACGTTGGAAAGACCAACAGTAGTCTTAGGAGGAGGATTAGATATCATTTTGATTTGGCGGATCGTTTCCAGAGCTTCAATAGCATGTTCTTGAGCTACATTAACCGGCAAGATGATCGGGTCAATCCACAGGTTATCAGGCTGTAAGCCATATGCTTCTGCATTAGCAACAAACTCCATAGCCATAGCAACACGATCTTCTGCGCTCTTAGGAATACCAACTTTGTTGATACACAGGCAAACAACATCAGCTTGATATTTTACCGCCATTGGGAAAACACGGTCAATTTTTTCTTGTTCGCAACCAATGGAGTTAATCAGTGCGCCAGGCTTGCCATAAGCGATAAGGGCAGCTTCCATAGCATCATAATTAGTGGTGTCAATAGCCAATGGTAGATCAGTGCACTCTTTTAAAACATTAACCATCCAAGGAAGATCTACTGTTTGATCTTCGGAATTGGGGCCAGTGTTTACGTCCAGATAGTGGGCGCCACCTGCTTTTTGTTTAGCAGCCCATTCTTGTAACGGCTTCGGGTCATGCTCCCGAACCGCCTTACCAATGTCTTTAAACATACCATTAATTCTTTCTCCAATGATAATCATTAGTAAATCCTCCTCATTTATATTTAAATTTAAGAAAACCCATGGCTAAATAAGATCTTTGGCTAGATATTTATATTGCAATACCCTACACATCGATTAACATTCGGCAAACTTAGATTTCAGGTTTAACCATTAATGCTTCAACATTTTTCTTGAAGAGACGAACAGCTTCTGGATGACGAAGCACCATAATATTAGCGCCACCTTGAAGCAGACCGGCTGCAGTCATTGCTTCCCACAGAATCGCACGATCTTCTTGGTTGCCCCAGTTCGGGAAATCTTCTTCAGAAGCAACAGCTTCCTTAGCACGCCATGCTTCATAACCAACTTGACAAATTACAGGTTGGGATAACATTTTGTCGCCGGCAAGAGCTCCTAAACGGCCACGCTCGAGAATGGAATAGGTATATTCAATACCGTAGCCTAGAGCCGCTGTGCTGGGGTCAATAATAATGCTATCAGCAGGCAGACCCATTTCGGTCATCAAAATATTAAGCTGTTTGCAGATATTGATGTCCAGTGGGCTTTGAGCCAATACTTTGTGCTTATGAACCATAGCAGCAGCAGTAATTGACTTGTAGTTTTCTTGTTCAGCTAAGCCGATAAGCAGGTTTTCACCAGCAGCAGCTTCTGCAACTGCAGGCAGAACAGCATTATCTTTTTCATGCTCGCCGCAGCCAACTACAATAAGAGGTACACCTACGGCAGCAAGTACGTCTTTAACGACTTTAGCGCATTCTTCTGGGCTCTTGTCACCATTGTCAGGATGAGCACCAGCAAGCTTGAGGTAAATCAGGTCGGCACCGAACTCAACACATTTTTTTGCCCAGGCAACCGGACAATCCATAACATCAGCATACACTTGTTTTAATATCGGATGCCAGTCAGGTTTTATGTCCTGAATTTCCATTGCAACTACAGGTTTTAAAGGAATATCGCCTTCAAAATGGAGGAACGGCATTGCGGCGTCGCCGCCAACGGTTACGGTGCTGGTACGGGTGCCACCTTGTTCTTTGGTTGCACCAAGGGTAACGGTATTAATTTTACCAGTATATTTTTCTTTCAATATATTTGTTGCCATAGTTACGCTCCTTCCAGATTTTTAGATTTGTGCTTCTTTACAAATGGCGTTAACCGCCTGTACAGCCACTGAATCATCAGGTAAATTGAACAATGGCTGACTTAATAAATCATATTTGGCTACTTGGGGGTCATAGGGTATTACACCGATAAGTGTAAGACCGGTTTTATCAATCTCATCCTTAAGTTCGGCAAGATCCTCATCATTCTGTGTTTTTGTAACAACCAGATAGATATTCTTGACATCCGACTTAAGACTATCAACAAGTTGACGAACTCGCCCAGCGGAACGGATGCCGCGAGCCGAAGCATCGCTAACAACGAACATATAATCAATGTCTTGGGTCACCCGACGGCTGATATGTTCCAAACCGGCCTCATTATCCATGAGTACATAGTCATAGTTTTTGCCAAGTTTATCCATATAACCTTTGAGAATGTTATTAGGAAAACAATAGCATCCTGGTCCTTCGGGACCACCCATCACCAGCATATCAACATAATCTGATTCAACTAATGATGATTGGAGTTTAAATTCTATATACGTCTCCTGAGTCATACCGACAGGAATGTTCTTCGGGTCTTTCGTACTGGTTATCAACTCGGAAATCGTTTGTTCAACTTCCAAGCCTAAGGCTTCATTCAAATTGGCATTAGCATCTGCGTCAACCGCCAATATGGAGCCTTTTTTGTTTTTAACCAGATACCGGGTAAGTAATGCTGCAAATGTAGTTTTACCGGTACCTCCCTTTCCTGCCACTGCTATTTGTTTTGCCATGTCTTGAAACTCCTTTCAATACTCCCAAACCTTCGCTTCAAATCATTTAGAGAGCAACATTGGGAAATAATGTTAAATCAGTATGTGGAATAAACAGGGATGATACAAATTCGTCCATAAACAAATTTCCGACCGACAATTCGATATAAGTCATCTTACCTGCTAGTGCATTCGCTTCAGCCCATGCCTCCTGAGACAACAGCGCCATACAGGCTCCCTTGGCTGACGAATTGCCTATATACTTGTACTTTTCTACAGGTATATCGGGCAAAAGACCAATGGCAATAGCATCAGGAATATTGAGATAGTTGCCAAATCCGCCAGCTACATAGATGGTTTCAATAGCTTCCAGTTCAAACCCCACAACATTTAGTAGCGTGCGAATCCCGGCAAATACTGCGCCCTTTGCTCTTAGCAGATTCTTAACGTCAGCTTCAGTAATTACTATATCGCGATTAAGGTCGGTATCTTCCTGCCAAACCAGCACAAATTCCGGTCCTGCCTCACCAATGCGCATCCGTTCAGTTGGCAGATGAGTCTGAAACTTGCCGGCTCGGTCGATAATTCCGGTACGCCTGAACTTAGCCAGACAGTCGATTAATCCTGAGCCGCAGATACCTACAGCTCTGCCATTATTAATAGTAGCGTAGGATACTTCGTAGGTCTGGGGATCAATTTCCAGACGTTCAATGGCACCATGCATAGCCCTCATGCCAAAAGTGATTCCCGACCCCTCAAACGCAGGACCCGCCGAACAAGAGCAAGTAACCAACCAATCGCCAGCTCCTAATACCATTTCGCCGTTTGTACCAATATCAATCAAGAGAGATATCGGTGCATCTGGGTTGCCCATTTTGGTAAACAAAGTGCCGGAAACGATATCCCCGCCAACATAACTGGCAACTGACGGAAAGCTAAATATGAGAGCATCCGGATGTACCCTCAGCCCTAATTCCCGAGCTTTAACTACTGGATAAAAGTTAGCTGCAGGAATATACGGCTCCAGGCGTATGAACTTGGGGTTAATCCCCAGGAACAAATGTGCCATGGTTGTATTTCCGGCCGTCATGATTACCCGAATATCTGTTTCCTTAATTGCCTTTTGTTTCGCCAGCAAATCCAAAATTAGATTGTTTATGGTATCGATGATGGCTTGATGGATGTGTTGTAGTCCATCAGGTTCTTCTACAGCGTATATAATACGGCTAATGACATCATCGCCAAAGCGAGCTTGACGATTATGGGTTCCCGCAGTATCAAGAACCCGACCTTTCTCTAAGTCAAGGAGGTAGGCTGCAACGGTAGTAGTCCCGATATCAATGGCTATACCGTACAGAGGCTGATGGGCATGTCCTGACTCAACAGCTATTACTTCAGCTTTACCACCAACCTCAGATAGCAGTACAGTGACCTTAAAATTATCAGCTCGCAGGGTTTCTCCCAAGTTTTGGATAATTGTCAGAGGAACATGAATGTCCGTACATTTAGTTTCCTTCCTGAGAGCCATGGTCAGACGAATCAGATCATCACGATTATCTTGCAGACTAGCGACAGGCAATTGCAACCGTATCCGACGGCACAAGGGATTCAAAGGATAACCGTTAAGCGGGCTTTCCTTTTTTTCCAATAGCAATTCTTTAAGCTGCCATACGTTCAGCAAATAGTTGCTTAAAGCCTCAGAAATGCCAGCACTCATCGGATTATGGTCAACTAATATCTGATGCTTGCTCATGGCGGAAGTCTTCGGTATTTCTACCACCAGATCCTCATCTTCCACCATGGTCTGACAAGCTAAATGTAATCCTTTCTCTTCAAGTCGTGCAGCCAAATGGCTTTCACGTTTTGCTTTTCCTTTGCCACTTTTAATCTGAACCGCACACTTGCCGCATGTACCGTCACCGCCACAAGGCGCTTTGATCTCAATTTTCGCCTGGTCTGCAGCAGTAAGTAAATCAGTTCCTGCTTCTACCTCGACCTTGACTCCAGCGGGAAGAAATGTTACGAACCTTTTGTTCATCCTAAATTATCCTCCTGAATTGTTGAATAATGCGTTATCATTCATTATTCATAAGCAAGTATAAGGACTGGATTATTTCATAAGATGCGCATAACGGGCTTTAGCAAATGCCGGAATACCGGAAGCTTCCTGAGGCCCTACAATTACATCTAGGCCAGATTTCTCTTTCAGTTTGCCACTGATAACAGCAACATAGCCAGGAATTACAATATTTTTGTGATTAACTTTGCTCATAATGCCTGTCTTCTCAACAAACTCGGCAATCGGCTCGGCAACAAACTTACCAGCAGCCCATGCGGTAAGAACCGAAGCGCCATCGGTGTCTACTGCCACGATGTAGCCAGGAATTTTACTTGCAACAACTTCGCCTTCAACAGCAAAATAAGTAAGAGCAAAGTTGGTGCAGATATATACAGGACTATCAGGAGTAACTTCGCCGATTTCATAAACCTTAGCTTCAACAGCCATTGGTTTTTGCGGGTCAGTGTAAATGTTCATGCGCCATGCCAGCAACGGTAACAGCAGTGCTTTTTCATCAGCTTTCATACAAATGATGCTGGCATATTTAGCTACATAGGTAGCAGCCTCAAGAATTTCTTCCTTGGCGCAAGTTGCTTGCGTGAAAGCAATCATTGGATAGCCAAACGGACGGAATCTTTTCTTGATGGCTAAACGACGAGCATTTACCATTTCAGCCAACGTTTTGGACTGGCTTTCGTTACCAAAATCAATAACAAGTTCTTTATATTGGGCAGCTACTTTTTCAACCAAAGCAGCGGTATCATCAAGTCCATTACCTTTTACTACTACTGGGCAATTATTAGCCTTAGCAAGAGCTACAACTTTTTCCCAGTTTTCAGCAGTAGCAGCGTGAAGAAGAGGTTTTCTAGCAGCAACAGCAGGAACAGCAGCTTCTAAACCTGCTGCATCAGCAACCAGCATCAGAGCAAAATCAGTTTTAGCAGCTACTGCCTCAACAGCGGCTTTAAAGGTGGCAGCGTCACCAGAGCAATTAGTGATCGCAACCATATCTATAGCAACCTTTTGGCCAACACGTTCCATGACTAAGCCGTTAATTTTAGCAATTTTAGCATCAAGCTCTTCACCGGACAGAGTGTCGGAAACTTGAATGGCCAAAGCGGTAGGATGATAGAAAGTCTTATCATGACGGAAGAGGACGGTTTCGTCACCCATTACGATTTCATGTTCGCCTACACCGACTTTAACAGTACGGACAGGAGGTGCAGTTGCTGACCCCAGAGCTTCTTTCGCAGCCTCACTTACATGCGGACACATATCCAGGGATGCTTTACCGTTAGCCATTGCCATTGCAAAAGCCAAGCAGGTGGGGGAACCGCAATCTTTACAGTTAGTTTTGGGCAGTTGTTTGAAAATATCCAAACCTGTTAATGCCATTTTCTCTTCTCCTTTCGAATATAAGAACTTTAAAATAAAAATATGAGAATCGGGACACATCAGAAACATTATGTAGTTACCCAGATGCGTCCCGAATTCTACCATAAAGGATAATTAGGGATTTGTTACATCAGCGGATCTAATTTAAGAGCCGGATGTTGTTTTTCTTCAAGGAACGGCAGAATTTCTTCTTCTGTGGTACCTACAGTTTCGTCAGCAATCTTATCAACAAAGTCTTCGCCAAGACCTGCTCTTACAGCAGCTTCAACCAATTCTTGGCCGAGGTATTCTTTTAGTTCTTTTGGCATCCATACCAGACGGGCCAAGCCGCCATCGGCTGGAATAAACTTGGAGCTAACAAGGTAACGACGACCTACACCCATGAAACCTGGGGTTTGAACACCGCCACCGCAAGTGCCAGCCAAACCAGAGAAGGTCATACCGCAAGGAGTTTCACCAGAATGTTCGCGGGTAGTAACCATGATTCCGTTGCACAGCGGCAGTATTGCCAGAATGGCTTCAAAGCAACCGCAGGAGGTCATCGGGCTGTCCATTAAAGTATAGAAGTTTACGTTTTCTATTGTACGGTTAGAATGAGTATAGATGAAATCATTCAGATTTTTCCAGCTACCTTTGACTGGGTCAATGCATTCGCCTTTTTCTATCGGTTGATTTGGACCTGTCGGAGTAATTTCATTGGAAGCTTTAGCATCAAGCCAGCTTACAGCACCGCACAAACCTACGCGCTCAGGCGAAACGATGCAAACATGGTTAGGCGCGAAGGACTGACAGAGTGTACAAGAGTAGTAGGTATCAACCGACTCATCAGTAAGGCCTTTGAGACGGGCATCACGAGCTGCATATTTTTCAAGAGCAATCTTAATTTTCTCTTCAATAACGTCTTTATCAGTAATAAGGGTAACTTGTACCCGGTCAATAATTGCCGGATAGTCGGATTTGAACTTAGCAATAAGAATTTCGCCAAGGTCTTTGATTTTGAAGCCAAGTGCTTTAGCATTTTTGCTGATACGTACCCACATCATGTTACGTTGGGCTACGTGCCACAAACCTTCGCCGTAGTTAATGAAGTAGTGAATACGGCGTTCAAGCACACCTTCAAAGTCTTCCTGCATCTTACGGCCATACACGTCAACCATAATACCAAGCGGGAAGATGCTGCCTTCAGGCATTTCATCGATTTCTGGACCAATAACTTCGATTTTACCATCTTCAATATGATCGGCATCAACCGAACGTACAAGCTCAAAGCTGGTGGAGCGACCGCCGCCAAATTCAACCCAGGCGTCTTTCTTACGGATGGTTTCACCTTCGAAAGCAGGTCCGATTGTGATCGGTACAGGAATATCAACAATCTTAATTTTTATGCCGCGCATTTCAAGACCGAGTTTGCCGATCTTGTCATAATCTGGTTCAGATTGATACCATTCAGGAATTTCTTCAGCAACCGGTTGGTCGGTAACTGTTGGGAAGCCCATGAACATAGCACCGAATTCGGCAGCCGTTTTAACAACATCATTAGGTCCGAGTTGGATAACAAACGCCAATACGCGTTTGGCTTGATACTCGATAGCCCGCTCGCGCTCACCGGCAGGGATACCGCCGAAAGCAAGTCCGGCACGGAACGCAAAGTTAACGGCGTGAATAACTTGAGTGAAGTTACCAAGCGGGAATGTAATGAAGTCTGGGCCGATTTTAACGTTTTCTTCAATACATTGCTCGATGACTTCGTTGACCAAGAAGAGCATAATACCTTTGGATTGAAGATCTTTAACCAGTTTGGCAGTAGATTTGCTGTCTTTACCCTTACCAACGATAACAGCAACCCCAGGAATTGTGCCGTCAACCAATGGTACACCGAATTTACGGAGTATCGGGTCAGGGATAAAGCCAGTATACGGATATTGGTCAGGCTCAGCACCATTCAAATAACGAAGAGCCTCAATAATTTCAGCAGCATATAAGGTAGCTTCACCGTTTAGTTTTGCATTCTCTAAAGTCAGTTCTTCTTTGATATTGGTAGTGCGAATGCGATTAAGGATTGGAACAAGATCACCAAGGGTATTTACTTCTTCACCACTGAGAGCAGTAATTACAGGCAATCTATAAGCAGTATTAGGATATTTAACCGGGCAATCGGCACCGTATTGCTTTATAGCTTTCGACAGAAGAATTTCTGCGTAGCTGGTAGCTGTGATGGCACCTTCATAGGCGCCTTTAAAAAGCTCCATAGACATATTGTTTTTCTTCCTCCTTCATAGAGTCAAATTCTCATTATCTATTGAGTAGCTAAGAGCATGGGGTCAAACATTTACTGTTCTGCAGCCGCTTTAGCCTCACGGGCTTTTTTACGCATAGCATTCTTCCAATTACGCTCTTCCAGAATTTCTACTATTCTTGCAGAAGCTTTGTAAGGATCAGGTTCCCAGAAGAAGAAGCCGCCAAACACATCTTCCGCAACCTTAGTAACTACATCATTAACAAGTTGGCTGCCCACAGTCGGAGCAACAACGCCTACGTGAGTAGGATTACCATATGCTACGTTCCAGGAACCGATTGCAACAGCCTTTTCAGACATAGCTTCCGGTGCACTGACAACATACGGGAAATCACGATTATCCAGACCCATTTCTTGACACAGCATGTTGACAAGGTCTTGTTGACGGCTATAGTCAACACAAGAGCCAGTATGGAACATCAATGGCAATTCGGCAGTTAAGCCTGCTGCTTCATTCAAGCGGGCAAAGAACTTCTTCAGACCTTCACCAGCGTACTTCTTCACAGCTTCACCATTCATCAAACCAGCTAATGCATGCGCCTGAGCGGAGCAGCCGCCAGCAAGCAGGAATACATCATTCTTAGCCAGTTCTTGAGCGATGACCGTATGATTTTCGTTATGAGGACCTTTCAGGTTGTTACAACCGATAAGGGCTGCAATACCTTTAATTTCGCCAGCTTCAATCGCATCTGCCAATACCCGGATCGGATTTTCAGGATTGATTTTGGCAAAGATATCGAGAATAGCTTCTAAGGTAAAGCCGGCAACAACCGTGTTCTTGACCTCAGGAATGAACACTTTCGATTGATCACGGTTCTTAAATGCGTCAATAGCCAATCGAATAATTTCTTTTGCGCTATCGACAGCATGGTGCTCATCAAAGGCAAAATGATAAGAACCAGGAATCTTCATTATAGGCATAGTGGTAATAATCTTAGTATGGAAACACTCAGCAGCAGAACGCAAGCTCGGCATAATGCACTGAACGTCAACAACCATTGCGTCCATAGCACCAGTCATAATTGCCAATTCTTGTGTAGCAAAGTTGGTTGCAATAGGTACCCCTTCGCGTGTGAGCACCTCGTTACCAGTACAGCAGATACCAACAATATTGATTCCTGTTGCACCAGCAGCTTTCGCTTCTTCTTGCATTTCTCTGGCTGCTTTAACAACCATTTGGCTTAACAGAGGATTGTGACCGTGTAGGGCAATGTTAACTTTATCCGCTTTGATAGCACCAAGGTTAGCCTCAGTAACTACTGGTACACCAGTACCAAAGAGAATATCAGACAAGTCGGTAGCAAGATGCTGACCATCGTTATCGCAAAGCGCAGCTTTCAAGCCACCAAAAATAATATTTATCGGATCGGCATCAGTACCTGCATGGGTTTGATGCAGTAATTGCGCCAAACTAAGGTTAATACCACTAGGCATAATTGCAGTTTTACGCCAAGTATCAAGAACACTTTCTGGAACATTAGCTTTGAGCCAAGTAAGCTCTTTAGTCTGATCAGTATTGCCAAATTCAGCAAGAGCAAGACTTGCTACGTCTTTAGCAATGTCCTTAACTTCACGGCCTTCGGTTTCAACACCGATTTTTTTAAGAAAAACCCATCAGCTTGTCAGTATCGGTAATTTGATAGTCATGGTTTTTGCCTTCGGCAACATGAAGCAGAACTTCAGCGATTTCACGACCATGGTCGGAGTGAGCAGCAGCGCCACCTGCAATGTAACGAACGGTATTTCTAGCAACGATGGTGTAATCAGCGGCACCACAAATACCTTTATTACCACCTGGTTTCTTGGGCAGGATACGGCAAGGACCTTGGAGACAAATACGGCAGCAAATGCCAGTATTGCCGAAGGTACAACGAGGCTCTTGAGCTTTGGCGCGGTC
>NZ_JBYKYF010000012.1:0-6313 GCF_057736855.1 Sporomusa sp. | reverse complement strand
CTAAGAGCTTAGCTACTCAAGACTGTATGGTATGGACATTTTTTCACAAACTCTATTTACAGGTATTCGCCCTCAAGCGGGCGAATACCTGCTAAGTTTCATAAAATTTCCGTATATTTTGTGATATTTTTTTATTAGAACAATCCGCTAACTTTACCGGTATTTACGTCAACGTCAATTCTGCGGTAAGCAGGGTCAGAGCTGGTTCCTGGCATCAAGCTGATAGCGCCAGCCATCGGGCAGAGGAATTTGGCGCCGCCGTAGACCAGAATGTCACGGATTGGCAGTCTCCAGCCTTTTGGTACGCCTTTCCAGGTCGGCTCATGCGACAAGGAGAGATGCGTTTTAACCATCATTGTGCAGTAATCGGCATACTTAGGATCGGATTCAAATTTCTGTGCTTTTTCTTCAGCGAGCGGTGACCAATCAACGCCATCTGCGCCATAAACTTCTTTGGCAATGAGCTCAACACGCTGACGAAGCGGCATATCAAGCGGATACAGGAACTTGAAGTCAACTTCTTCTTTGCAGGCATCAAGAACTGCGTCAGCCAGATCAAGAGCACCGTCGCCACCTTTGAGCCAATGCTCGGATACAGCAGCACGAGCGCCGGCTTGTTCAGCAATCCGCTTAACAAGCGCATGTTCTGCCGGAGTATCTGTATAGAAGGCATTGATACAAACAACCGGCTTAATGCCAGACTTCTTGATAATATTGATCATGTGTACCATGTTTTCGCAGCCTTTTTCTAAGAGGGCAAGGTTTTCTTTGGTATATTCCTCAGGCAACGGACGACCAGGTACAACACTTGGGCCACCACCATGCATTTTAAGAGCACGAACAGTTGCAACAAGAATGGAAACATTCGGCTTCAATCCGCTCAAGCGGCATTTAACGTTCCAGAATTTCTCGAAACCGATGTCAGCAGCAAAGCCGGATTCAGTTACATGGTAGTCGAAGCACTTCAAGCCAATGCGGTCAGCAATAATCGAGGACTGGCCAATTGCAATATTAGCAAACGGACCAGCATGAACAAAGCAAGGTTGACCTTCAACAGTAGCACAAAGAGTCGGGTTGATGGTATTACGCATCCAGGCAGCCATAGCGCCGTCAACTTCCAAGTCACCAGTAGTAATAGGCTCACCTTTTCTGTTGTAGGCAACTACGATATGCTTGAAGCGTTCACGCATATCTGCCAAGTCTTTAGCAACAGCCAAAATGGCCATCAGTTCGGAGCTAACAGAAATACCGAACTTGGATTGCATCAAGAAACCGTCTTTTTTGCCGCCAATACCCATGATAATGTTCCGGAGACCTTGGGCAGCAAAGTCAATAACCCAACCCATTTCTACGTTCTTCGGGTCGATGTCAAGTCTTCTTAAATTTCTTTTAGCCAGTTCTTCATCAGTATAATTGGCTTCATGTTGCATTCTGGCATTCAGTGCAACCATTGCTAGATTGTGTGCATTGGTAATATCATTGATGTCACCAGTCAAGCCAAGGGAGAACTCGGTCATTGGAATAAGTAAAGCATTACCACCGCCAGCAGCAGTACCTTTTACATTCATGGTAGGTCCGCCGGATGGTTGACGTAAAGCGCCACCAACTCTTACGCCACGTTTGCCAAGGCCTTCCATAATACCAATGGAAGTAGTTGATTTTCCTTCACCAAGCGGGGTAGGAGTAATAGCAGTTACCTCAATATATTTTCCGTCAGGCTTATCTTTCAGGCGATCAATAACCTTTAGAAAGTCAACTTTTGGAGTTTTGCCATAAGGAATAATTTCATCCTTTTCTAAGCCCAACATCTCCATATATTGCTCTGTAGTAGGTAGGTTTTTCTCTGCAGCTTCGGCGATTTGCCAATCTTTTAATACTGTAGGATCCCATGCCATAAAACAAAATCCCCCTTTTTTAATTGTTCAGAATGAAAATCATTTATTAGTTTTCCATTCTGTAACGACACGTTGGTAAATTTCTTCCATTGTCGTTTTAAAGGCTCCGGTAAGTATGTCCGCTTCGTTTCCGAGAGCGACATCCAGCAGATCGTCATCAAAACGAATGACACCTAACAGTTCTTGAGCTGTAAACTGTTCCTGGATAAATGCTTCTTCTTTCGGAGAACGAATCTTATTAGCGATAACTTTTGTTACCTTGATACCCAAATCATTTGCCAGTTGCATTACTACTCTTGCGGTTTGAACACTGGTCTTGCTCGGTTCTGTAACAACAATCATCAGGTCTACACCTTTTGATGTGCCACGAGTCAAGTGTTCAATTCCTGCTCCCATATCAAGAATAACTACGTCATCCTTATCTAAAATCAGAGCATCGACTACCGAATAGAGGAATGCATTTTCTCGGCAATAGCATGCCGAACCGCCTGGTTTAACAGCACCCATTCGTAAAAATCTGATGTTACCCACGCTAATGGAATACTCATCTAATATGTCATCCACATCAGGATTAAGGCTATAGAATAAGCCCCCACCGGCGCTTTTTTCCTTAATCACTTCTTCCATGTCAATCAGCGGAACTACCTTAGCCAAGATATCATCAGGAATTCCCAATGCTAAACCTAAACTTGCGTCAGGATCAGCATCAACTGCATAAACTCGGCGGCCATCACGGGCAAATAATTTGGCTAAACTGGCAGAGACAGACGTTTTTCCGACGCCGCCTTTGCCGGAGACTGCAATTTTCAAATCTTCACCTCCTTATAATATGTACTGTAAAGCTTGTGGTACGATGTACAAAGATTCGGTATTCTCTCTATATATGGAATTATCTGTAAATACAAATGGAGGTTATCTCAATTCTAGCTCAATGTTCGAGCTGTTTTATTAAGTAGACTTGCACCCGCAGCAGCAGCCACCACGATATCTTCGGTAGGCAGATAATACTGGGCTGTAGCATCAAATAATACCGTAGCATTAGCAGGAAACTCTTCGTCCCCTTCCCAGATAACATAAGTTACCGGCAGCCGCGGCAATATGTCCAGTGTAATCGAGACATCACCATACTTAGCAAAGGTGACTCCCAACTTTTCACCCACTTGACGTAGTAAACTGGTTTTTTTACCAAATATAGCTTTAAATCCACCAAGTACCCGGCCATTAAAGGGTTGTAAATAGATCATGCCACCTGGTATTTCTTTAAAAGAAATCAGTTTTCCAGATAAAGCGTGTCCGCTTGCAGTAATCAAATAATGCAATAAAACGATTTTAGTGGCTATCGGCACCGGTTCTTGACGTTCAGCAAAGCTGACTTCTCCATCAGGATAACTTACAGTATATACTTCATTTATATAAGGGAGGGTGAATACACTCTTGACACTATCAAATTCAGCCCCACTGTTCCTGGCCATTTCTTCCGGATTTTTAGCAGCTAAATCAGCGCAGGCTTTTTCATAAGCCAATTGATAGCCATTCTGCAGATGTTGCGAGTTACTGTTACCGATTTGCATTGGCTGTGCCTCCTAGTGCAATAGCAGAGTTACAGAATAAAATTAAGACAGTCCGTTTTGCATTTCACAAGCCTGAATCGTTTGCTTGCAAAGAACAATGGTTGTAACGGAACCAACACCGCCCGGAACCGGAGTGATTTTATCAACGATGGGAGCAACTTCGTCGTAATCAACATCACCGCAATATTTACCCGGATTGTCTGGGTCTTCGTTAATTCCTACGTCAATGACCACTTGGCCAGGTTTTACAAAGTTAGCCTTAACCATTTTAGCCCGACCTACTGCGGCAATGAGAATATCGGCATCAGCGCAAACGGCTGGCAGATTGTCTGTCTTGGAATGGCAAATGGTTACGGTTGCGTTTTCTCTCAAGAGCAGCATCGCAACAGGCTTACCAACTACTTGAGAACGACCTAACACAACAGCTTTTTTACCTTTTAAAGGAATATTATAGTATTTGAGAATATCCATACAGGCTGTAGGCGTACAAGGTGGGAAACCAGTAGGATCATCGGTGTAAACTTTGGCAGCACTGCCAATAGTCATGCAGTCAACATCTTTTTCAACAGGAATAAGGCTGCGGATTTTTTTCTCATCCAAGTGTTTAGGTAGAGGTGCAAACATCAAAATACCATTAATTTCTTTGTTAGCCCCAACCTCAATCACGGCTTTTTCAAACGAAGCTTGATCGATATCGGCAGGATATTCGAATACTTGATAAGCCATACCGATGGACTCACAAGTTTTTTTAGCGCCACCTTCATAGAACAGATCATCAGGACGGGCACCAACCCGGATAATGCCTAATTTCGGAGTAATTCCTTTAGCTTTTAAGGCTGCTACCTTTTGGGAGAGTTCCTCCTTCATGGCATCGGCAACCGCTTTACCGGCTAATCTTTCGGCCATTGTCAGATCCTCCTATTTTTTAATTTTGCTTAGAACCAATTCAAGAGTAGCGTCGGCGATTTTGGAACCTTCGGCAAGTAACTGCTCCATTTCTGCCTTGTTTTTGTTGACATATTCCTGATCCTTAATAGTGTTAAGATTAATCACAACATTGAGCATTGCACTGATAAGAGCAGCCTTTAAGAATACTACACCGCAACCAACATCGGAAATTGCTAAATTGGTACCAATCTGACCCATGCGCTCGTGAATTTTGATTCCCTCATAGCATTTCCGCATAATTTTCATCGGGCCTTCACAGGCATCTTTTGAGCATTTTTCCAGAACCTGTTCTTTATAAGCTATCTGCTCCGGTGTATCTTTGGGTAAGCCGTAGGCTTTGGAAAGAGGCTCAAAAACCGCTGCATCCTCATCCACCAATTGTTTCAAATCTTCAATGATCTTGCTGCCTTTTTCAATGAGTTCTTTAACTTCATCTTCCACATCGGCATATTTCTTTTTACCCACAGTCAAGTTTCCGACCATGTTGGAAAGAGCCATTCCGATGGCACCGCCCAGGGCTGCCGCACCGCCGCCTCCCGGTACTGGAGCTTTAGAGGCCAGTACTTCCAGAAAATCAGAGCAGGACTTGTCAAGCATACTCATGGTTCTTTATCCTCCCACTTCTTCCGTTAATTTGAAATAACATTACAACATTGAAGCAATATTGTTTGTTTGTTATTTCACATACATTTCAATTGGAAAAATTCGCTTTATTTTCAGAAATTCCTGCTTAATTTTAAGCAGTCAAAAAAAATATTATTGTCGAATTTTGACAAAAGTTATATTGTTACATAACAAAACCCCCCTAATAAATATGGGAGGTTTTGCAAATACGTTGCCAATGTCGTCAAATTTAATTTTTTAATAGCTAGCCAATGTATTACTATGTCATATATAAGGATATAACTGTAAAAATGAATAATAAAATACCTACTAAACCATTGCGCATAAAATATCGTTGAGTAACCTGGCTCAAATCATCAGGACTAACAATAGTATGTTGATAAATTAGAACAAATGCCGCTAGCACAACTCCGATATAGTAGATGAAATGTAAATCCAGCAGCATTCCGACAGCCGCAAATCCTAAGACACTTAAGGCGTGCATATATCTTGATAATTGTAAGGCACCGTCAACACCAAAACGCACAGGCATCGACTTCAAGCCATGTGCTTTATCAAAAGCCACATCTTGGCATCCATAAATAACATCAAAGGCAGCAATCCACCCTCCTACCGATAATCCCAGGAGAATTACCGCATAAGAAACCTCTCCGGCAACCGCAATCCAGGCACCAATCGGTGCTGCCGCCAAAGCCACGCCTAATACCAGATGACAAGTCCAAGAAAAACGTTTCATATACGGATAAATAACCAAAGGTATTAGCGCTAGCGGCCAGAGCTTCAAACAAAGCGGTTGTAATTGGGACGCAGCCAGCAAAAACACCAACAGGCTAACAAGAATAAGGACAATGGCTTCCCAAATTTTTACGGCACCTGTAACCATGGGCCGTTTCGTAAAACGCGGATGCAATCGATCGTACTTTAAATCAATCAGATTATTAAGTGCCAGCGCTGCGCTGCGAGCTCCAATCATCGCTAACGTAATCCAAAAAAGGTCATGACCACTGGGAACCCCACCGGCAGCTAAAAAAGCTCCCATATAAGCAAATGGCAGGGCAAAAACCGAATGGGACAAAGCAATATTATCAAGATGGGCTTTTAACTTATTCAAGCCCCAAATCCTTCCATTTGGCATCAACCATTTTAATAATTTCATCAGACATTCTAATCTCATCTGGCCATTCACGGGTATGTCCTTCGGACGGCCATGTTTTTGTAGCATCAATACCTACCTTTGTCCCCCAGTTAGCCATTGGTGAGGAGTGGTCAAGAACG
>NZ_JBYKYF010000320.1:0-3318 GCF_057736855.1 Sporomusa sp. | reverse complement strand
CATTTATTCATGGCGCATTATGTATTTCTTATTCAGGACAATGCCTGATGAGTAGTATGATTGGCGGGCGCAGCGGTAATCGTGGGCGCTGTGCCCAGCCATGCCGTCTTCCTTATACGCTGGTTGATGCTCAGGGAAATGATGTGCTGAGTCAGGCCAATGCTGGTGAATATTTACTCAGTCCTAAGGATTTGAATACCATCGAACTTTTACCGCAACTCATCGAAGCAGGGGTGACTTCCTTTAAGATTGAAGGGCGCATGAAACGACCGGAATATGTTGCCGTTGTTGTTAATGCCTACCGACGAGCCATAGACAGCTATTTAACGCAGCAGGCTGGTTATATGGTCAGTGAACAGGATAAAAAGGATTTAGCGCAAATTTTTAACCGTGATTTTACTACCGCCCATCTTTACGGTAAAAATGGACGGGCAATGATCAGCGATCGGCGCCCCAACAATCGTGGGGTTCGAGTTGGGCGGGTACTCGCATATCATGCTGCTGCTAAAACTGCAGATCTCAAACTGGATGAGTCACTGGCTGTTGGCGATATTGTTGAGTTTTGGGTTAAAGTCGGCGGTCGAGTTAATGTTACCATTACTTCTATGGTAGTTGATGGTAAAGAAGTTAAGGAAGCTAAAGCCCATACGGTAGTTACTATTCCAGTACATTCACCTGTTCGGGCTAACGATAGAGTATTTAAGGTTTTTGATGCCGCGTTAATGGAACGAGCCAGAACCTATTTTAATCGATCAGATGCCTTAAGGCGCATACCTGTTGATGTTACCGTAACGGTTACCGAAGGCAGGCCGCTGATAATAACCATGCAAGATGCCGATGGCTTCAGCGGTCAGGCAGAAACCAGTTTTATCGCGGAAAAAGCGCAAAAAAGACCACTTACTCCTGAAACGATCAGGAAACAAATCGAACGTCTGGGAACGACTGTATTCTCCTTACGTAATCTGGATTGTCAAATCCAGGGAGAAGTAATGGTACCTATCAGTGAAATCAATGACGCCAGACGCCGTGCGGCCGAACAGTTAGAAAGCGCCCGGCTTGCTAAGTTTTTCCGCAAACCGCTAAAAAAAGATAAGTCTATCACTATGTTGCTTCCACAAGTTCGTACTGTAAGACAGGATAACAAACCGGAACTTGTTGTAAATGTAGATGCGGTTGACAAAGTCATAGCGGCTGTGGATAATGGTGCTGATATCATCATGTTTGGCGGAGAGTGTTTTGCCAAACGCTCATTAACTGCCGAAGATTATTATACTGCCGCATCCTATTGCCAAAACCATGGCCGCAAAATTATTTTCAATACGCCGCGGTTAGTGCATCAAGGCCAAATAACAGAATTACAAACACAGGTTTCGTTATTTAATGAAATTAAACCCTTGGCTATAAGTGTCGATAATATAGGTACATTACATCTTTTACGGGAATGGAGCCAGATACCGCTGCATGGCGATTATCCCTTGAATATCTATAACAGTGTTGCTGCAAACTGCTTGGGAAATTTAGGCCTAGTTAGCTTAACATTATCACCTGAGCTAAATTTTACTCAAGTGGAGGAGATAGCAGCAAAAAAACTTGTTCCGCTCGAATGTCTGGTGCATGGTTATCTAACACTGATGATTTCTGATTATTGTATGCTGGGCAGTTTTTTAGGCGGTCATGATGTCCAACACTGTAATAATGCCTGTTTACGAGGTCGGTTTTGGCTTAAAGACAGAATGAATGAAGTATTCCCGGTTATTACTGACCAATTTTGTCGCATGCATATTTTGAATGCCAAAGAACTATCCATGTTGCCGCATATTCCCCGGCTAATGCGCTCTGGTATTAGTCGACTCAGGTTTGAAGCTAAATATAGTTCGCCCGAAGAAGTTGCCCGTATAACTCGATTATACCGGGAACTTATTGATCAAGGAGATCTCCATCCGTTACTTGTAAACGATAAAATTACGACTGCGGAACATGAAAACATTACCAGAGGACATTATTTCCGTGGGGTACTATAGAGGAGAGGTATATGGAAGTTTCGGTTTTTACAACTTTAGAGTATAATAAAATTAGAGACATGCTGTCTGAACGTACCAGCTCGGTAATGGGGCGAGAGCTTGCTGAAACGCTTGTGCCTGTAAATGATATCCATGAAGTAGAGAGCCGGCTTGCCGAGACCGCTGAGGCACGGGCGGTCATGAACCAGTTTCCCAATATACCGCTTGGCGGAATCCGTGATGTGCGTTCTAGTATTAAACGAGCAGGTTTAGGTGCGATATTAGAGCCTCATGAACTGTTAGCAATAGCCAGCACATTATATGCAGCTAGGCGCATGAAACATTTTTTGCTTGAATTGCCTCTAGAAGTACCTTTACTGAAAGCCTTAGCTGAACAAATAACCTTATTAAAACATATTGAAACAACAATTGAAGCTACTATTACTGAGCAGGGAACCATTCGTGATGATGCCAGCAGTGAACTATTAAAAATTCGCCGCGAAATCAAACAGTCTCAAATTCGGGTAAAAGAGCGACTGGATAGTATTTTACGATCAGGAGAATACCAGAAATATTTCCAGGATGCATTAGTAACCATGCGCGGTGATAGATATGTAATACCTATCAAACAAGAATTCCGTAATAATTTTCCGGGGATTGTTCATGATCAGTCAGCCAGTGGTGCAACGTTATTTATTGAACCCCTAGCAATCGTAAACTTGAATAATGATATCAAACAGCTTATGGCTGCTGAAAAGACTGAAATAGAACGTATTCTAACTGTAGTTACTTCACAAATAGCCAAAGTAAAAAATAGTCTGGAAGATAACCTGGCACTCTTAGCCCGTTTAGATTTCATTTTTGCCAAAGCCAAACTAAGTATTGATATGCGGGCAGTGCAAGCGGTAATTAACCAGCAAGGGTATATTCATCTTATTCAGGCACGTCATCCTCTCATTCCACCGGAACAAGTAGTACCAATCGATGTTCATCTTGGCCGGCATTTTACTACGTTGCTCATTACTGGTCCAAATACCGGCGGCAAAACAGTTACGTTGAAAACTGTCGGTTTATTTGCGTTGATGACACAGGCCGGGTTATTTATTCCCGCGGCCGCTGACTCTGAAATGCCGGTTATCGGCAATATTTTTGCTGATATCGGCGATGAGCAGAGCATTGAACAAAGCCTTAGTACCTTTTCTGCTCATATGACGAATTTGGTTGGAATATTAAAGAAAGTAACTGCCAATGACTTAGTGCTCATCGACGAAATTGGTGCTGGTACTGATCCAAGTGAAGGTGCAGCTTTGGCGATGGC
>NZ_JBYKYF010000319.1:0-3324 GCF_057736855.1 Sporomusa sp. | reverse complement strand
CAGGTGTGGCTAGAGAAATGCTGTCCGGTGCATGGTGAATATCAGGTTTGCGTATGGGAAGGGGAACCCGATTATCAAGAATGGTCTACTATTCCGGTAACTCCTTCGCCACCAGTGAATACAACCATGTCAGTTAACGGGTGCCCCTTTGACTGCGGTTTATGTACGGAGCATCGTCAGCAGACTTGTTGCGTACTGCTGGAAGTGACAAATCAATGTAACCTGAATTGTCCGGTATGTTTTGCTGCAGCTATACCAACGAAAAAAAAACAGCCAGAGCTTGCAGAGATTGCGGAATGGTATCAATTGCTCATGGATAGCGGCGGTCCGTTTAACATTCAGTTATCTGGTGGCGAGCCTACTGTGCGTGATGATTTACCTGAGATTATTGCATTGGGTAAAAAATTAGGCTTGGTTTTTTTTCAGATTAATACCAATGGCTTACGGCTGGCAACGGATGAACAATATGTTTGCCAATTGAAAGCGGCAGGCCTGAACTGTGTTTTTTTGCAATTTGATGGAATGAGTGACAGTGTTTATATTACATTGCGGGGAAGACCGCTATTGGACATCAAGAAACGAGCGATTGAGGTTTGTGCCGCACATGAGCTTGGGGTTGTACTTGTTCCAACGTTAGTGCCAGGGGTAAATGATAGTCAGATTGGCGATATCATAAAATTTGCCATAAGCAAAATGCCGGTTATTCGCGGCGTGCATTTTCAACCGATAAGCTATTTTGGTAGGTACCCGCAAGAACCAAAAGAGATGGATCGGATGACGCTTCCCCAAGTGATGCGCGAGATTGAGAGACAGACAGATGGACAAATGAAAACAATTTATTTTCGGCCGCCAGGTGGGGAGCATGCTCATTGTTCTTTTCATGGAAATTTTGTTCTCATGCCTGATGGGCAGCTAAAGCCTCTAATACAAGAAGCAGCAAGCAGCTGCTGTTGTCAGGCTAAACCCATAACCGAAGGGGCGAAACGGGCCCGGCAGTTTGTTGCTAGACAATGGTCAGCTCCTAAAAAAGCAGTAGCTTACCGTAAAGACCAGGTCACTCCGGGTGTTGGCAATGTGGCCAGTTTGGATGAGTTTTTGGAACGAGTGAATACCTATACGCTGGCTGTGTCAGGGATGGCGTTTCAGGATGCCTGGACATTAGATTTAGAGCGGTTAAAACAGTGCTTTATTCATGTGGTTGGGCCTGATAAGCGGCTGATTCCCTTTTGTGCCTATAATCTCACAAATCGGCATGGGCGGGCTTTGTATCGGAGGAATGTATGAATGCTAGATTGCCGATAACCCCATTAGATGCCTGGATCGCGAAAGCTACAGGGGCTATAGGCGGACAAGCGGCTAGAGAGCAGCTTGAGGCTTACCAGCTAGAGCGGTTACAGACAACCGTAGCACGGGTCCGGAGTTTGAGCCCTTTTTATCGCCGACATTTTGCAGCAATGGGGGATCATTGCCTTACACGGCTGCAAGACCTTGCAGACTATCCTTTGACTACGCCGGATGATGTGATGGAACACGGCAGTGAGATGGTATGCGGCTCCCAGGGAAGCATCAGTCGGGTAGTAACTTTGGCTACTTCCGGTACTACTGGCAAGCCGAAACGGATTTATTTCACAAGTTTTGACCAGCAGCTTACCATTGATTTTTTTCGGTATGGAATGTCTACATTAGTGGGACCAGAGGACAAGACGCTGATTTTGCTGCCAGGTCAACGTCCTGGAAGTGTAGGTGAACTGCTATGTAAAGGATTGTATGCTTTAGGTGCACAGTCTGTTGTCTATGGTTTTGTGGAAGATCCGGCAGATGCTGTTCGAGCAATGTGCCAGGAGCGGGCTGTTTGTCTTGTTGGTGTCCCTGTACAAGTTTTGGCCATGGCTCGTTACTGGCAACAATGGAACCATAGTCGATGGGCGCCAAGGTGTGTTCTCTTAAGTACCGACTATGTGCCTGCTGCCATTGTGCGTGAGCTTAAGCGAATCTGGAATTGTGAAGTATATGAACATTATGGCATGACGGAAATGGGACTAGGCGGTGGCCTGGAATGTGCCGCCCACCATGGCTATCATTTACGGGAAAATGATCTGTATTTTGAAATTATTGATCCGGCTTCAGCCCGTCCGTGTGCTGACGGTGAATATGGTGAAGTAGTCTTTACTACTCTGACGCGGCAGGGAATGCCGCTTGTTCGCTACCGGACAGGTGATATTTCGAGATTCATTACTGAACCATGTCCTTGCGGCAGTATACTACGGCGTTTAGAACGGGTCTGCAGCAGAAAGGATGGACGGGTATTTTTCGGGCAAGATAAGTCCATTACCATGGCTGAGCTGGATGAAGTTCTGTTTGCATTGCCAGAAGTGATTAATTTCACTGCTAGCGTTACCACTGACAATTTATTCAGGATAAAGATTGTTGCCGAGGTGCTGCCTGGGGTTAAGCTCTTGGATACATCCGAAATATTACGTGCGGTCCGGCAACTACCGGTAATCCGAATGTTACAGCAGGAGAGCAAGCTGGTGCTAGAAGCCGAGATGGTATGTCAACTTTCGCTAGCTTCTGGTAAAAGAAGTATCCAGGTAGTTGACCAGACCGGGAAGGAGACGCTAAGTGCCGGATAACCAGGAAAGACATATTTACTTGCTGCGCCACGGGAAAATCGCTTTACCAAAAAATGAACAGGTATATATAGGGCATATTGATATTCCGCTCTCCGACGAAGGTATATATCAGGCTCGTAGCCTACAGGAAAAATTTTCTGGCATGGAAATTGCCGCCGTGTTTTCAAGTGATTTGACGCGTTCTGTCCAGACAGCTAACCTTATAGCTGAGAAGCTGGATGCAGCAGTGCAAAGCCGGGTCGACTTACGGGAGATTAGCATGGGAGAATGGGAGGGTAAAAGCTTTCGGGAAATTGCCCGAACCTATCCGGAAGAATATGCTAAACGGGGAAACGATATAGCCAATTACCGCATTCCTGGTGCCGAGAGTTTTGCTGAATGCAAAACCAGGATTGTTGCTGCTTTCAACGATATAATGAATACTACAGTAGGTGATCTGATTATTGTTGGGCATGCCGGAACCAATCGACTGCTATTAAGCCATATTCTCGGTATGCCGCTAGAAAATATATTTCGCATTTCTCAAGGTTACGGCTGTGTTAATATTTTGGTTGGCGGCAATGGACAATACCGTGTCAAGAGGCTAAATGGTTCAATATAATTTTAATAATAAAAGGACGGCGTAACCGTCCTTTTATTGGTTCTTTGTCAAATGTTGGGGTAAAGCATAAAGTGTAGTGGAGCAGGGGAT
>NZ_JBYKYF010000011.1:20956-25561 GCF_057736855.1 Sporomusa sp. | reverse complement strand
GGAAAGAAAAGGCTTTGCAATATATCGAGAAGTTAGCACATGACCCGAATTTGATATCCAATGTATTTACAACCTATAAGAAAAGTGAAGGTAATAGTAATTGTACGCTACAACGTTAAACTTCCAATAATTATTAAGCTTTTACTAGTAGAAGCTGAAGCTGTCTTAAGACGTTAGTCATCGGATAATAATGAGTGCGAAAGCGCATATTACATATAAAAAATCACAAGGGGATTTTTATGTTTATTGATAGAGCCAAAATTACGGTTAAAGCTGGCAGTGGCGGAAATGGTATGTCTAGTTTTCGCCGGGAAAAGTATGTTCCCAAAGGCGGGCCAAACGGCGGCGATGGCGGTCGTGGTGGCAATGTAGTGTTAGTAGGGGATGCCAATCTAAACACCCTGCTTGATTTTCGCTACAAGCGTCTGTTTAAAGCCAGTAACGGGGCCAATGGACAGTCCAGCAATATGCATGGGCGGTGTGCGGAAGATTTACTGATTAAAGTGCCGCCAGGAACTATTGTCAGAGATGAAGCTACTAATCAAATACTTGCTGATATTACCGAACCAGGACAGAGGGTTATTGTTGCCAAAGGGGGACGGGGAGGACGCGGTAATGCCCGGTTTGTCAATAGTGTAAACAGGGCACCGACGTTTGCCGAACTAGGAGAACCCGGTGAGGAGCGAACTTTACTGCTGGAACTTAAACTATTAGCAGATGTTGGTTTACTTGGCTATCCCAGTGTAGGTAAATCCAGTATCCTGTCAATGGTATCGGCAGCGAAACCGGAAGTAGCCGCTTATCACTTTACTACGTTGACACCTGTATTAGGGGTGGTCAGCATAGCCGAAGGTCGAAACTTCGTCTTGGCTGATATTCCTGGGTTAATCGAGGGAGCGCATGCCGGTGTGGGGTTAGGTCACGACTTTTTACGGCATATTGAACGTACTAAAGTACTGATTCATGTACTTGATGTGTCTGGTATAGAAGGCCGTGATCCGATAGAAGATTTTCACAAAATTAATAATGAACTTAAATTATACAACGAAAAATTATTTAAACGTAAACAACTTGTTGCCGCCAATAAAATGGATTTGCCTGAGGCGCAGGCAAATTACCCAAGAATAGCCGAGTATATGAAGGCAGCGGGACATGAGATTTACCCCATTTCAGCCGCTACTGGTGAGGGGTTACAAGCTCTTATGCAGAGGGCATCACAGCTTTTGGATGAATATGTGGAAGAGCCGGAGGAAATTGAAGAAGCCAAAGTATATGAAGCTAAACCAGAGGATGAGTACTCGATTACGCGGGAAGATGACGGTGCATTTGTTGTTCATGGCGAGAAAATTGAGAAACTGGTGGCCATGACCCGGTTTGGCGATGAAGAGGGCTTACGCCGCTTTCAGGCCATTTGGCGAAAAATGGGGATTGATGAAGAGCTTCGGGCAAGAGGTATCCAAGAAGGTGATACCGTTCGGATTGGAGATATGGAATTTGAGTTTAGACCATAGGAGGCTATATGTTGCAAGTGAATGAAACAACACTTACAGGTAAACAAAAACGTTTTTTGCGGGCGTTGGGCAGTACGCTAGATCCTGTGGTGCAAATTGGAAAAAGCGGCGTAATTGAATCGGTTGCTGAAAGTGCTGAACAAGCATTGACTGCCAGAGAAATCATTAAAGTCAGGGTGCTGCAAAACTGCCCGGAAGAGCCTAAAGCGGCTATTGCTGCACTTGCTAAGGCTACGGGTGCCGAATTGGTACAGGTGATTGGTCGCAACGGATTGCTATATAAGAAAAACGCGGAAAAATCAAAAATAGAATTGCCGTAGATTGTGGGGGAGATTAGTATGCTGACAAGAGAGAATTTATGCAATGCTAACCGTATTGTTGTTAAGGTTGGTACCAGTACGTTAACTCATACGACAGGCAAACTTAATCTTTTGCGAATTGAGAAACTGGCGCGTGAATTGTCTGATCTTGCCAATCAGGGCAAACAGATTATTTTGGTGACTTCAGGGGCGGTTAGTGCTGGCATGGAGCGTTTAGGGCTTAAAGAAAAACCTAAGACTATTCCCGAAAAGCAAGCAGCTGCTGCCGTCGGGCAAGGAATTTTGCTGCACATTTACGAGAAAATGTTTGGTGAATATGGTCAAATTGTTGCCCAGGTGCTATTAACACGCGCTGATTCTGTTAACCGCAAACGGTATACTAACTCCCGAAACACATTAATGGCGCTTTTAAACCAGGGCGTCATTCCCATTATCAACGAGAACGACGCGGTTGCTATTGACGAATTGAAAATCGGTGACAATGACACACTTTCTGCTATGGTTGCTAGTATTATTGATGCCGATGTATTAATCATTTTATCTGATGTGGAAGGTGTGTATACCGCTAATCCTCAGACAGACCCTGATGCTGTATTGCTTGAGGAAATTACGGATATTACTCCGGCGATTGAAGAATTGGCAGGCGGGCCTGGTACTCTGCGGGGGACAGGCGGTATGTATACTAAAATACAGGCAGCGAAAATTGCCGTTAATTCTGGTGTAACCATGGTTATTGCCTCTGGTGGACGCGATGGTGTAGTTCGTGAAATTCTTCAAGGGCAAAAAGTGGGTACCATTTTCGTTTCCAAAGAAAATCGCCTGCAAATTCGTAAACGCTGGCTGGCTTTTGGCGCAAGCATCAGCGGTAAGGTAACGGTTGATAAAGGTTGTGAACAAGCGTTGCTTACTGGCGGTTCCAGCTTATTAGCTGCTGGAATAACGGCTGTTGAGGGCGATTTTGAATTAGGAAACACTATTAGTATCGTAAGTGAGACTGGGCGAGAACTGGCCAGAGGTATTACCAATTATAATGCTGAAGATCTAAAAAAAATCATGGGGGCTCATACCCAGGAAATTAGTCAAATACTTGGCTTTAAACCATATGACGAGATTGTGCACCGCGATAATCTGGTAATCCTGGTATAGAAGGGAGACAAGAGGATGGATTACATAACTGAACTTATGGAAAAAGGCAGCGTTGCTAAGCGCGCAGCCAGCAAACTGGCGACATTATCCACGGCGGTAAAAAATCAGGCATTGTTGGCTATGGCCAAGGCATTAGAAGAAAATCAGACCGTAATTATAGCGGCTAATGAGCAAGATATTGCACAGGCAAAAAAAAGTGGCATGCCAACATCACTGATTGACCGGTTACTACTGAACGAAGCCAGAATTACAGCTATCGCTGATGGTCTACGGCAAATTGCGGCACTGCCAGATCCTGTTGGTGAGATTATTGGCGGCTGGGTGAGGCCTAATGGTCTTAGAATCACAAAAGTACGGGTACCATTAGGGGTGATTGGCATAATTTATGAAGCCCGGCCTAATGTTACTGTAGATGCTGCTGGACTTTGTTTAAAAGCTGGTAATGCTGTCATTTTGCGTGGTGGTTCAGAAGCTATTCACTCCAATACCGCTATTGCGCGCATTCTAGCCAATGCCGCACAGGCAGCCGGAGTACCAGAGGGTGCCATTCAGCTTATTGAGACCACAGACCGCCAGGCGGTAAATGCTATGCTTAAGCTTAATCAATATTTAGACGTCATTATTCCCCGAGGTGGGGCAGGGCTGATTAAAACAGTTGTCGAAAATAGTACAGTACCTGTCATTGAAACCGGAACCGGTGTTTGTCATATTTTTATCGATAGTTCGGCCGATCTTACTATGGCTCAGAACATTGCGTTTAATGCCAAAGTCTCGCGTCCAGGTGTATGCAATGCAATGGAGACATTGTTAGTTCATAAACAAATTGCGCCTCAGTTTTTACCTGCCATGCTAGAACGTTACCATCAAGCGGGTGTTGAACTCAGAGGCTGTACCGAAACCATGAAATATCATCCGGCTGTTAAGCCGGCAGTAGAAGCAGACTGGGAAGCCGAATTTCTGGATTTGATTTTAGCCGTGCGCGTTGTTGACAATTTAGATATGGCGCTTGACCATATTGCAAAGTACAGTACGCGTCATTCTGAAGCCATTGTTACACGTGACTACGACAATGCTCAGCGTTTCCAACAGGAGGTTGACGCTGCTGCTGTATATGTCAATGCGTCAACTCGGTTTACGGATGGTTTTGAATTTGGTTTTGGTGCTGAAATTGGCATAAGTACGCAGAAACTTCACGCCAGAGGTCCAATGGGGCTGCCTGAATTGACCAGTATCAAATATATAGTAAATGGCAATGGACAAATCCGTTAGTTTGGCAGGATACGCAAATGAGTAAGCGTAAACAGCTATTAGGTTACTATTATGCTGTGAGTAACTATTTGCGTACGCCAAAAGGTCGGCATGATGTTGTTGACTATATGCAGGCGGTTGCTCTTATTACTTTAGTGATTCTGATACTCAGGTTTATCATTAAAGTAATGGTGTAACCATTAGCTTTTCACTATGACAAACAGATATGTTAAAAAAGTTAATTTTGATATTGATATTTTGAAAGGCAGAAATTATGGTGTGCGCAAAAGCTAAAATAGGTATTATGGGTGGAACCTTTGATCCGATTCATGTTGGTCATTTGGTAACGGCGGAAGCTGTCCGTATTGAATACAATCTAG
>NZ_JBYKYF010000011.1:19515-20946 GCF_057736855.1 Sporomusa sp. | reverse complement strand
AATCTAGACAAGGTATTATTTATTCCTGCAAGCAATCCGCCGCATAAACAAGATTCAATTGTTACGCCTGCCATCCACCGATATATAATGACAGTGATGGCTACCTATTCTAATCCCTATTTTTTTGTATCAAGTATTGAACTCGAACGTTCTGGCCCATCGTATACGATTGATACTGTCAAACAATTAATTGATTATTACGGTGCCAGTACGGAGTTTTATTTTATTACTGGTGCTGACGCAATAAAAGATCTACCTACATGGCATAATATTGACCAGCTTTTAGATTTATGTTACTTTGTGGCAGCAACTAGGCCGGGTTCAATTAGTTATATTGATCAAGTGATAAAACAGTTTGGTGCCAAAGGGCGGCGCAGTATTCAACGGCTGGCGACACCTGAACTTGAAATATCTTCTACTGATATTCGTGAACGGGTAAAACAGGGACGGTCGATTAAATATATTGTGCCGGAAAGTGTGGAAGCTTACATCTACAAGGAAGGTTTATACCGTTAACAGCTTGTAAGGCGCAAAAGGTAGAATCAGGCAGGCATAAATACTGTGCTTTTGTAGATAATGTTAACGTAAAACGTTCTTTGTTTAAGCATCCTGATGTAACGGAGGTGATTCCCTTTGGCAAAAACTCTCTATGTCGGCAATCTACCATGGTCTACTACAGATACAGAACTTGCCGACACTTTCCGGCCATATGGTTCTGTAATTTCTAGCAGAATCATCACTGATAAGGAAACAGGCCGTTCCCGTGGATTTGGATTTGTAGAAGTAGAGGACGCTGATGCAGACAAAATGATTGAGGCCATGAATGGTTCTCAACTTGGCGGACGTCAAATTGTTGTCAACGAAGCAAAGCCACGGCAAGGATAAGCGGCTGGGCAGAACTGGTAAGTAATTACATTGTTACAATATATTCACCTCCTATTTTTAGGAGGTTTTTCTATTTATGCCTGGATATGTACAAGAGGATATTTGCAAAAACTATCGAATTTTAGAAAGATAAATAAGGTGGTGTCAAAAATGGAGTATCATCAGGCCATGGATAAACTAGCGAAAGCATTATCTGCCAAGCGCTTTCAACATTCGCTAGGAGTAAGTCAGACTGCTGGCGAACTTGCCCAAAAATTTGGTGTAGATGTAGAAAAGGCTCGACTTGCTGGCCTATTACATGATTGTGCCCGCAACTTTTCCATCGATGACCTATTGCAAAAGGCCGAAGCTTTTGCTATAGTGATGAAGGATGTCGAATCTTGTCAGCCAATACTATTACACGCACCAGTGGGTGCATATATAGCCAACATAGAATATGGAGTCGATGATCAGGAAATTCTTGATGCCATTAGGCTCCACACCACAGGCGGGCCTAATATGTCGCCTTTAGAAAAAATTTTATATGTAGCTGATTGTATCGAGCCA
>NZ_JBYKYF010000011.1:0-19505 GCF_057736855.1 Sporomusa sp. | reverse complement strand
GAAACTTTCCCGGTATAGATAGGCTTCGCAGTTTAGCAGCCGCCGACCTTAATGCTGCCTTGCTTGCTGCTTTCGATCAATCCCTTCACTATGTTATTGAACAAGGGTTGCTTATCCATCCGGCCACAGTCGAAGGTCGTAATTATCTACTACAAAACGAGATATAAAGTGAAGGTGTTGTCTTTGGGAGAGGAGATGATGCCGTGATAGATGCAGAAATCAAAACAAGGAAGCGGCGACGTAGAGTTCGTTGGGATAGAATCTTTATTCTGCTGGTGTTGTTATTGATTGCCGTAGTGGCAATCGCAGGAGCTACGGTGTATGCATATCTTAGTTTAGTGCATACACCAGCGGTTACACCAGTAGTCAAGTCTACTACAGAACGTCCGCCTGAGACGTTAAAGAATAAGGTGAATATTCTGCTCCTAGGTGTTGATGACTTGGATCATGAAAATCCTTACAATACGGCTAGGCGGTCAGATACCATGATGGTTGCCAGCATTGATCCGGATAAAGGTACAATTAACTTATTGTCGTTACCACGCGATACTAAGGTAAATATTCCTGGACATAAAGGGTATGATAAACTGAACCATGCTTATGCATATGGGGGTGCGGAACTAGCCCGCAAGACGGTGGAGCAGTTTTTGCATATTCCGATTAATTATTATGTAGTAATTGACTGGCAGGCATTCATTAACATTATTGACATTTTAGGCGGCGTGGATCTGTATGTTGAACATGATATGTACTACCACGATCCCTATGCTGATCTGACTATCAATATTGAGAAAGGCTATCAACATTTAGATGGTGAAATGGCCGGACAATATGTCCGTTTCCGTAGTGATGAGCTTGGCGATATAGGTCGGGTACAGCGTCAACAGCGCTTTTTGAAGGCTTTAGCCAAAGAGACTATGCAAGTTGGTACTATTTTAAAACTACCTGCTCTTGTTAGCACCCTCAATCAGTATGTAGACACCGATATGTCAGTGATGACCATGGTTAAAATAGCCAATAGTCTTAAGAACTTTGACTTAAATAATTTTACGGCTGAGATGCTGCCTGGTAATTTTGCTACTCTTGATGGATTAAGCTATTGGGTACCGGATAAAGAGCAGACAAGCCAGTTAATTGAAAAAATGTTTTTTACTACAGCAACAACCGGTGGAATATCAAAAGATACTTCAAAGCCGATGGGTACTAGAGCAAACTGATACACTATGTAAGGGTAAAGCTTATTTTTATGGCTTTACCCTTTTTGGGCAGGAAACTTGCTTATCCAGTCCGAATAAAATAGTTTTGGAAAGAAAAAGCTATAACGAAGAGTTTCCGGGAGGTAATTTGTAACCGATGATTGATAACAGTAGTCATTTAGCTGAATTAGTGGCCAAAGCTGCCAGTGACAAAAAAGCGCGTGACATCATTATTATGGATTTGCAAGGAATATCACCAGTCACAGATCATTTTGTCATTTGCAGTGCTAATTCAACTACACAAGTACAAGCTATAGCTGATAATATTATGGAGAAACTTGATGAGCAAGGCATTCGCCTGTTGCGTAAAGAAGGCTACAGGGAAGCTCGCTGGGTACTTTTAGACTATGGTAATTGTGTGGCCCATGTTTTTGTGGAAGATGACCGGGCGTTTTATAATCTTGAGCGGTTGTGGGGCGATGCTAAGCAAATATCTTACCAAGGTTAGGTGTGAATATGGAAAAAAACAAACATAGATATAAGCCTGGTGATGTAGTAGAACTGCCAGTGGTCAGGAAAGGTGACTTAGGCGTATTTTTAGATGCCGGTACTGGCAATACCAGTGATGATATTCTATTACATAATGCCCAACAGACAGAACCGGTTACTGTAGGACAAACCGTTAAGGTATTTCTTTATACTGATCCTAAGGGTAGATTAGCAGCTAGCATGCGTCTGCCGCAAATGCGAGAAGGCCAGGTTGCCAGGGTGGAAGTGATTAACACAACTCGCGATGGTATCTTTGTCAATATTGGTGCTGAACGGGGTGTATTTATGCCCCATGCCGGCAGGAGAGGCATGCCCCGTCGTGGTGAGAAAGTATGGGTCAAGTTGTATCGAGACAAATCCGGACGTCTGGCTGTTACGATGGAGGTCGAAGACGAGCTGAGAAAGGCTGCCCGACCGGCTGAGGGCGTAAAAATTGGTGATATAGTTACCGGCTCAGTGTATAATTATAATGATCAGGGTGCATTTCTCTTTACCAAAGAGAGATTTATTGCTTTTTTGCACAATGATGAGATGACAGAACGGCCCCGGATGGGAGCTGAACTTGATGTACGGGTTACTTATATCCGAGAAGATGGACGTCTTAATGTATCTATGCGTCCGCCAAAAGAACTTGCCATGAATGAGGATGCCGAGAAGATACTGCAAGTGCTTCGTGCTCGAGGCGGAAAGATGCCATACAGTGATCAGTCACCACCTGAAATCATTAAGGAAAAATTTAATATAAGTAAGGCTGCTTTTAAACGGGCAATGGGTCGGTTGCTCAAAGATCGGCTTGTTGAACAGAAAGAGGGTTGGACGTATTTATTACAACGTGAAGGTGGCGATTAGGCCACCTTCACAATTTGGTTATCAGGTAGGAAGCGAGTTCTTGCAAGGACCACGCTTTTTCTTGTCAGTATCGTTAGACTTAGTAGCAGGATTGGTTTTGTTTACAGGTGTATTGTCCGTGTTTTTGTTATTGTTAGCCATAGGGTAATTCCTCCTTTTTGAAGTTTGAGTGCGATTAAACTATCGCTTATCTTTGGGCGGTCAGCCGCCCTGCTTGTTGTTTTTTTCAGGAGTGTTTACATCAGGCTGGAGGTCAGCGGCAGCGATGGTGTCATTACTTACTTGATATTTGGACTCTGTGGGGCTGGTGCGCGCTCCTTCGCCAATTAAGTCTTTAGCCCCTACATAATTTTCGCCGGCCATGTTTTTGCCATTCCAAAAACTGATCTTTTTGGCTGTCAAATTATCACCTCCTATGATGTTATTAGCTTTCCCGGATATAAAATAAGCATAAGCGTCAATGATTGCTAGTTGCCAGGTATGCATGTTTTTTTATGGTAGGGAAAGACTATATAATAACATATAAGGGAGGATTATTGTATGGAGCAGCAGTTACAGACAATTTCTCTGCAAGTTAAAGCACTTAGAGAGCAACTGAATGAACTTATGCAGAATTCTAATTCCGCTGATGCCGAAATTATAACAGCCAGCAGTACGTTAAGCACGCAACTTGAAGATTTTGCGCAGCTAATCAATGAAAAACGCACTCCGTCAATACGAACTTTTTAACTGTCAGAATAGAGATTTTTCTATTAAAGATGATAATATTCTCTGATTTCGCCCAAAACTAGGTGTTATCCGAGTTGTTTTGCTAATCGAGTAGGAGGCTACCCATTAGTTGAGTAGCCGACCTCTCACACCACCGTACGTACCGTTCGGTATACGGCGGTTCAATAGTTTGAGTGCATTACCTCGTATCTTTTGGCTATATCGTCATAACCAATGGATGCGAGGTATTCGTTTGTTAATGACCTGTGTAAAATCCAACTATCGGCTATTCGCCAATATCCAAGACGGGAATTAGCCCATTCCCTTGCTTTCCAATCGGGTATACCTAACCGTTTGAGATTTGATACTATGTCAAGTTAATGGACACTCAAACTAAGAAAAATTTAAGATAACTTTAATTCCTGGTAATATTTACGTTCGATTTCATCTGGCGTCATGTAGTTTATAGAACTATGAATTCTTTGGCGGTTATAGAAGCATTCTATATATTCAAATATTTCATGCAAAGCCTCCGCGCGAGTTTTAAATTTATTCAAATATATAAGTTCCCGTTTAAGCATACCATGAAAGGATTTGCCTAAAGATATGTGCCAATTGAGATGCCGTGAATTAGAACTCGCGTCAGCCATTGTTTGCCAGCTTGATCCTGCGGACAAGACTTTCCTAATGAAATGTGGTATCCTTCCCCCTAAGCCCTGCCCACTTGACTTTTAGCATGCCGCTTCCCCTAACGAATGCTTCAAACAAGGAGTATAATTATGCCAACAATTGCCAGTCAATCCTTCTTGCCAGGAGACTTTTTTCGCGGATTGCACGCTAACGCAACTTTGCATAGTTTATTTGGCCGGGAAAATAGTGCACATTACGAAACTGTCGCTAATACGCTCAATTTTCTTGCTACAGCGCGTATTTTCGGTTTAGAAAGTCCTATTGGCGAAACCGTCAATGAAGGCGGTTATTGTGTGTATATAAACCGCCAGGAATGGGGTGAGCTACTTAACCTGGTCCAGCATTCGCTGAATATTTTACCTGGATACTTTTCCGGAAACCCTGTATGGCAACGCATCATGGCCTTTGCGGATCAATGGTATGAGGACGTTTATCTTAGGAATTGCCTGAATAACGGTCTTTGGTTTGAGGTTGATGTGTCCGGGACGCCACCCCTTGTGCCTATTCCCAGCATTTTTTTCGGTGTTAACAACCATATTGTGACCGAGTCGATTGTGGCAATCATTACCGCACTTAGTGCTTTTAACTATGACTTATCTGCTAGACAAAAAAAATTGTTGAGTTCATATATACAAAGGATTGGTCCTTTATGTTCATCATTTCAGGTTGGATTGATGCTTTCTCGTCCGTCGGCCCCTTTACGCTTGTGTGCCTTTAACGCCAAGTTGCCAGATATATTGACCGGATTAAAAGACTTGGGAATTCTCACACTAGAAAAAGACCCCCATTTACGGCAAGCTCTGTGCTACTTATCCCCCCATTTTGCAGCGGTAGACCTGGATATCGGCGACAGGTTCGGTTCTAAAATTGGCTTAGAATTTAAGTTCACTTCTGTCGCTAGCATTCGCAAACAACGGAACAATCCACAGGGGTTGGCACTTCTTCAATGGCTTATGAATAAAGGTTGGTGTTTACCTGAGAAAAGCCAGGCACTACTAAACTGGATCGGTGGTCACAAATACCATCCAACCCCGCAAGATTTCTGGAGTCCGCGAAAAACGATGATTCGCACAAAAATCCTGAAATATCGAAAGTGCCAAAAGTAGTAGCTGCGAAGGTAAGTATACCAGACACAACTAAAGAAATGGCCATCGAACTATTGGAACAATATATCAAACTTGCTCAAACATATGCAGCTTCCCTAAATAGTGGGCGAACAATTCCGCATTTCTTCACGTAAAGGAGAACTGCAAAAATAGTTGACCCCAACAAGATTGTAGGGATAGAGTTAGTACCTGATGTATCATTTTTTATTACGCTGGCTAAGTTGCCTAAAGGTTGTACAGTACATATTTTTAATAATAGTACTAACTATGCCAAGCAGCTTATTGCGTATTGTTTGGAAGTAGGAATCGACCATCTGGATTTCAAACTCATTTCTTATGATGAAATTCCAGAAGCTCAAGTTGTCGAAGAACTCAAACAAGCTGACATAATTATGGGCGTAGAGTCCATTGTTGGGTGAAAAAGGTATTCTTATGCAAAAGTTTAAAGCATCACTAAAGCAAGACGTCCGTATCATCAGTGCTAAAAGAATTATTAATACCAATTCTGTCTGTGAACTGATGAAATGGATTACTTTATTTAACCATAGGCAATTATCTGAGAAGATAACGAATGGCATGAACACTCTAACCCAACATATGCAGCAAATCACCGCAATAGTGGAGCAATTGTCCAACTCATCGCAGGGAGAAACAGTAGCTTTTGAGCAATTGAGTACGAAACTAAAAAATAGCTTAGAACGCTTAGAAGAAATAAAATCCCTTTCAGAAGTCTTGACAGCAGCAGCTAATAGTATTGGCACCATAGTAGATACTATAAGGCATATCGCAGGTCAAACCAATCTCTTAGCACTCAATGCTACCATTGAGGCAGCACGAGTAGGTGAAGCAGGTCGTGGCTTTGCAGTAGTTGCCAAAGAAGTGGGAAAACTGGCCGCCGAAAGTCAGCAATCAAGTGAAACGATTCGCAAATCCAGTCAGATGTAACAAAATTATACCACCCTTAGTAACATTAACTACTGATATGACAGATAACCAGGCTAATTTCTTACAAATGGCGCATATTGCCCAAAAAGAAAACCTGTCAATACGCGAAATTTTTAAGGCATTAGAAAACATACAATCCATGAGTGAAGATTTGTTAACCGTTACACTCCAATTAAATAAAATAGCATAAGCCTTTTGCCGTGAAAGACACTTAGAACAGGATTCTCTGCCCCAAATTACAAACTCACTTTAGCTGCCTGCTGTCCGCAACTTAGGCAGCACACCTAATCTTAAGTCCTATCTTTGCATATTTGATCCTGTTTATTCGGAAACTAAGGCCGTTGCAACTGACATTTCGTCAGGCAACGGCTTTTTGACTTTGATCCGTAGATTTTTCACCCTTTAGCTCCCTGTTGTTTCATCCCCGGAAGATCGGCTGACTTTCAGACTTCCCGTCCTTAGAGTAATGATTTGTAGCCGGAAAAACCCTGGTAGTATAAGTAAGGTCTGCTTTAGGTAACAAACAAAAGCACGAGTCTTGTGTAAAGGCTATTCTTAAAAAGGGAATGACCGTATTATCTTTGCTGTAGGCAGAACCAAAGGTTGTATAACAAAAATAGTAGTCAGTGTCAGTATTATTACCTGTTATGACCACCCCCCTATTCACTAATGTATTTTTAATCCACCTATCGACGATGGTAGTTATATCTATTTCTATGGCGACATCACAGGTAAAGGGAAAAAAGTCTTGTTTAAGTGTTGGATCTACGCATATGGGGCAATCATTGTCATAAGTTGTATAAGAACTAATTTGTTCTAATAGCGGATAGACGGAAAACTTTACAGCGGTACATTGAAAAAAATCACATAATTTAAATAACACGAGTTTGGCGGATAAAAGCGAGATGTTATTGGGAATTGCTGAAGTATCAAAAAAAAGATAACTGCAATAATTACGTTTACGTTTATTGCCTACAATGATTTTTTTCCCCTTCATACCTCGGCGTACTCTTCGATTACATATCGTTAAGCTTTTGCTTGCTAAAATATTGATAACTGACAAATTATCCCCTCCCGCCTTACATGATGGCAGACTGCAGGAATGTCGTTTATACGTATTTCAGCGTTATGTAGGAGGCTTGGGTAATCCCCCAAGTCTCACTCTCAACGGCTAAGGTGTTGCTGTTGAGTGAATAAATCCTATTCCTACGCGTAAGTTGGCCTCAACGAAAGTCGTTACACCATCAACTGCCAAACTAAGAGTAACGTCCTCATTAGTCCCTAATGAGGTAACAGGTTGAGAATAAACATATTGTTGTTCATTGTCTTCATCAACATAAACAGCAGTTACAATGAAACCTGGATTTGTTATAGGAGCGCCGGTATTGGTAATAGTAATATCAATAATAGAACCATCGTTGTTTGAAAGAGAAACATTTAGGGGAACAGTTCCTATAATAGCACCTGCCATACTTCTATATCCTCCCTTTAAATGTAGTAGGTATAATAATTAATAGATGCACTTATTACATAATATGTAGCTTATGATAAAATGACAGTAGTTCTATTTTTGGGGAGGAATGTTACCAATGTCCCCTTCTCTTGTGCTGTCAGCATTAGACTTCAATTTATGGCCTACAATAGGATCGTTCACTAGTCCTTGTATTTCCACGGAATAATAACACGAGCAAGCCCCTTCCCTATATAGACTACATATAAAGACCACAACATGAACCACAGTAAAATTGGAGGATGAAGACATGAAAATTTCATTTATTGGCAGTGGTAAAGTTGGCGCAGCAGTTGCTTATACAACAGCCTGCAAGGGTTTGGCACAAGAAATTGTTTTGGTAGATGCCTCTCCCGACAAGGCTCACGGCGAAGCACTCGATATACTTCAATGCCAGGCCTTTTCTCCGCACGCCCGTATCCAGCATGGCCAAATCCAGGATACCGCTAACTCGGATATCGTCGTTATCAGTGCGGGAATTCCTCGCCGGGCTGACGAACCACGCGTAATGCTGCTTTCCCGCAATGCCAAGCTCATTGCTGAAATTGTAAAAGAGGTAGTTTCGTTAAGTCCTCAATCCATATTACTGATGATTACTAACCCTCTAGATGTCATGACTTACCTGGCCTACCAAGTTTCGGGTTTTCCTGCCGAACGGGTGATAGGTATGGGAACTGTGCTTGATACAGCCCGCTACCGTTCTTATCTTGCACAACAGTTCCATGTGGATGCCCGTGATATTGACGCCTATGTTATCGGAGAACACGGAGAAACCATGGTGCCTTTAACGTCAAACATAAGCATCAAAGGCATCCCAATAACTAACTTGCCAAATTATGACGAAACAGCCATCAAATGCATAAGCAATGAAGTACGATCAGCTTCCGGCCAGGTTATTGCCCTAAAAGGAGGCACGGTATATGCTCCGGCAGCATCTGCCTGCGCAATTTTGGAAGCCATAGTAACCAACAGCCAGCAAATTCTGCCTGTCTCTACCTTTAACAATAAGTATAAAACTGCCGTCAGCCTTCCTACCCTGGTAGGAAGACATGGAGCCGGGCCGGTTCTCGCCATCCCGATGTCAGCTTCTGAAACTGCAGCTTTCGAACATTCGGTTGCTACTATACAGTCATATATGGCTAAATTAGACATCTGATAAAAAATAAACCCTATTAGGGGCAGATGAAAACTGATCTGCTCCTAATAGGGTTCTTTAGTTCTTTTGTTTATGGGGAATAACCCATAATCATTGATTTGGTTATTTGTGTGAGTGGATAATAGCGGGTAGCAGATAGAGTTGTCGCAAGACCAGCAGACTATACTTATCAATCATACTATACTTATCAATCATAAGCCGTTTCTATACTTTGAATTGTTTAATGGCATTTTTAAGTTCATATGCCACACTAGCTAATGACTGACTGGATACCAAGATTTCCTGCATGGAGGCCGATTGCTCCTGGGTAGCTGCAGAAACAGTCTGTGTCTGACCGGCAGTATTTTGGCTAATACGTTCAATGTCCTGCACAGACGCAACAATTTGCTGGCTTCCGTCAGTCATTTGCTGAATAGCAGCCGATATTTCCTTAGTCTGGGTAGATACTTCGTCGATGAGAAACACTATATTTTTAAAAGCATAACCTGCATTATTTACTACCTCGGCCCCAATCTTAACCTCCCGACTTCCCTCGCTCATTGCTGCAACCGCTCTATCCGTTTCAGACTGAATGGCAGTAATCAGGCTGGTAATTTGTTTAGCAGCTTCCTGTGATTGCTCGGCCAGCTTTCGTACCTCATCTGCCACTACCGCGAAGCCCCGCCCTTGTTCCCCGGCGCGTGCAGCTTCAATAGCCGCATTTAGCGCCAGCAAATTCGTCTGACCGGCAATTTCTGAAATGGTACTAACAATTTGCCCAATCTCCTTGGAACGTTCTCCAAGATGAGTTACTACCTGAGCGGAACTAGAAACAGTATTTTCAATATTACTCATCTGATTGATAGCCGCTTCCACCGCTTCATTACCTTGCGTTGCCGCACTAGCAGCCTTTTCGGACATTTCTGCCAAAGTATTGGTATTGACTGCTATTTGTTTGATGCTGGTTGCCATTTGTTCGATAACAGCAGCAGTATTCTTAATAGCGCTAGCTTGCGTGTCAGCCCCTTGGGCCACTTGATTAATTGCAACCGCCACCTGATTGGTTGATTCTGCAGATTGCTCAGCACTTGCAGTAAGTTCTTCCGAAGATGCTGACACTTGTTCGGCTGTTTGTGATACCCGAATGATAAGGTTACGTAAATTTTTCACCATTCCATTGAATGCTGCGGCAAGCTGCCCAACCTCGTCCTTAGACTTAAAAGTCAATTCTTGCATGGTCAAATCTCCAGCGGCAAGACTCTCAGCATGATAAGTTAATGCTACCATTTGCTCGGTTAGTCTGCGGGCATATATCCAACTAGCCGCTCCCACAACCAAAAGACCAAGGATCGTAATGGTTATAAATTGATAGCGCAACATGTTAAGTTGCTGATAAACTTCTTCTTGATCTACAGCGATGGCTAACAACCAGCCGGTTGAGGCAATCTTATTAAAAATCATAAGATTTGACATGCCATCCACCTGGTATGTAATGGTTCCGGTATCTTTACTAAGTATATCTTTAACCGAAGTTTTGAAAGATGGAAAATCACTTATATTTTTGGAAACCATTTGAGCATCTGGATGAGCCAATATGATTCCGTTTTGATCAATAATAAATCCATGTCCCTTACCATTCAGGTTAATCTGTTTTACCTGCTCACTTAAGAAATCTAGCGAAATATCTATACCAACAACCCCGCGTATGTTACCAGCGGTACCTAAGATCGGAGTTGCTGCCGACACCACATACTTTTTGCTGGACGAATCAATATATGCATCAGTAAAAATTAGTCCCTTCTTTTCTTTAGCTTGTTGGTACCAGCCACGTTTACGTGCATCATAGTCTGCAGGAAGATTAACTCGCGCTCCATCCAAGAATTTACCATCTTCGAATCCTGCATACAAATTCAGTAAAGAGGGATCTGAGGCATAGCTTTGTACAAAAGTAAACGGCATGTCAGCATCACCTAAGACTCTCCTTATGGTTTCACTGGTAGTAACCGCCGTTTGTGCCTTAGTCAGCAGCCAGCCATTTAGCTCTTTTGAATGGGAGCCAACCACTGAATACATTTCAGCTTCAATATTTTTTTGGACTTCCTTCTTGGCGTAAAAATAGCCCGCGCAGGAAACGGCTAACAATACCACGCCCATGCTGACCGTAAACAGAAAAAATTTAAATTTTAATTTCATATTGCTTTCTCCTCGTCCCTGGCAAGATTCATTACTGCGAATATAAGCTGACACTGGCTTACAATTGTACAGCAACAAACATTACAGTATTACAATATAATACAATATATTGCATTATATTGCAACTTACACACACTAGCACAGCACAACAATACTGCCAAAAAAAGGTTACACAATAACCATCCTTGGGTTTCAGAAGGTCAGGCCTGTATAAACTAAAACCTACATGGTCAAAATAGCCAAAAAGGGGGCGAAACCTTTATGAACCAAAGGGCTAATTTCAGTCCACACGAAGTAATGGAATTGCACGAACTCATTGTTGGTGAAGTCACCGCAGCGCAAAAAATGCAGGCAATGCTCGGTGTAGTTCATGATCAAGACCTAAAAGAGTATATTGAATGGTCACTCCAAATGAAAGAGCAGCGCATAGCTGAGTTAGAAAATGTAATGAACCAAGCACAAAACACAGCCTTTTAAAGGAGGGACTAGAAAATGCCAATCATGGAGAAGATGCCTGGTTCTAGTACTATGCCAGACCGGACTGTAGCTTTTGATATGTTGAAAGAATCAGAATTCTGTTTAATGAGCTTAACAAAGGCTGCCATGGAGGCCACAAATCATGATTTTAGGCAACTAATTAATCAGTCCTTGCAACAATGCCTCCAAGATCATTTCAGGATTACTGACATAATCATTGCCAAAGGCTGGGCTCATCCCTATGAAGTAAAACAGCAGTTTCGGGAAGACCTGCAGCTGTCCCGTATGGTAACAAGTTTTATGCAACAATAGTTCAGCGGAAGGCGAGGATATTAGATGGATAATGCTAAAGGCTTAACACCCCATGACGCTTTAGAACTTAATGAAGTAATAAACGGCGAAATGGCGACAATGAAAATGATGCAATTGAGTATGAACCTCATTCAGGATCCGGACCTCAAAACGTTTATCCAAAAATCATTGCAGGCAAAGCAATCTAGAATGCAAGAAATGCAACAATTTTTACTTAATAAAGTAACATCCCAGTTACAATGAGGGGGCATATATGAATCAGCTATCAAATGCCAATGCTATAGATAGAGATATTGCCATAAATATGATTAAAGACTCGAAACACACTCTGTGTTCTATGGCTATGGCCTTGATGGAAACAAGCAATTACCAACTTCGTGATATGATGACCAAGCATTTTATGGCTAGTGTTCAAGAGCATTATGCATTATCGGATTTTGCAATTGCCAAAGGCTGGTACATGGCACATAACACTCCTCAGGAACAACTACGTAGTCATCTGATGCAGCAACAGACCCATTCCTAACATTATACTCATCAAATGTAAACGCAACAGGATGATCCTTCTACATAAAAATCTAATGAAAGCTGGTACCAACTGGCGCGGCTTTCCATTAAAAACGGGTTTGCTTTGCCAATATTTAGTTAGAAATAATCCTAAAAATACCGAGATACGGAGGGAACAGTTTTGTTCAAACACGAAAAACAGTTACTGCGAGAAGTCAAGGTGGAAAAAGTCAATCCTACTTACGCAACCATGTTGACAGAGCAGCTAGGCGGCCCACAGGGCGAGTTGAAAGCAGCTATGCAGTATATGTCCCAAAGTTTTCGCATAAAAGATCCGGAAATTAAGGATTTGTTTATGGATATTGCGGCCGAAGAATTAAGCCATATGGAAATGATCGCTACTACCATTAACCTGTTAAATGGGCATAATGTGGATGCCCAGGCAGTTGCATCAGGGCATATCGAAAGTCATGTGCTTACAGGACTAAATCCAGCCCTGACCAATGCCTCAGGCTACCCTTGGACAGCCGCCTATGTGAATGTCACCGGTGACTTGCCGGCTGATTTATTATCTAATATTGCTGCTGAACAACGTGCCAAAGCAGTGTATGAGTACCTATACCGTCAAATTGCGGACAAATACGTAAGAGAAACCATAGATTTTCTTTTGAATCGTGAAGAAGCCCATAACACTTTATTTAGAAAGGCTTTTAACCGGATTCAAGGAACTAGCTCCACTCAAGACTGGGGAATCGATGAAAACGCCCGCCTGTACTTTGATTTGTCAACACCTGGTAAGTATTTTGACCTAAAGAATCCAGCACCCGCAGCATTCCAAGATCCTGATCCCGGTAATATGAACCACTAAGTACTAAAAAGACTAACAAAAAAGTAAGAACCAGCTCAATCAAAGAGTTGGTTTTTACTCTTTTGGTAAAACAATTATTTCATTATAAAACATGTAATAGTGTTTAATGGCCTTCCTCTGAATATGCTTTGGCCGCGTTTACTTCATAACTGATAATGCTGGGCATTTCGTCACACCCCATTTCATTCAACCAATCCTCTTCAAGAGTATCATCATAAAAATCATCCATAAAGGAAATTAAAAATTTGTGAACACTGTCGGCTATGTCTTTATAATCTTGTCCAGGACCAACAAATACAAGTTTCAGTTCACTGCCGTTAGTACCACCATTTCTTATTTCAGTAAAACTGTAATCTCTATCACTTGATGAAAAATACGAATTAACGGCAGCAACAACCTGTTCAGCACATTTGATATCTTCAAGCTTTATAAAAACTTCAACCATAGTCCCTGCTTGCATCTTATTCATTATATACCCCTCCATGTTGAATCTTACTGTTACGTAAAAGCACAAGGTACGTTGACAACACACTTACCGCAGACTTCACTGCCAACACTACCGGAATTGTTTCCACTGTCATCAGAATAAGAACTCCCAAAATCGTGATAAAGCTCAGCATTCTTTAAACAAACTTGAAAGCATTTCTGCCGATCAAAGCCGCTAACCGTTAATGCCCCAGCTGGACAACGTCGTACACAAACTCCACAAGTTCCTTTACTTTTATAAAGACAATAGTCATCATCCAGCGGCTTATCTGCTTCAATAGGCAAATTGGTAATTACAGTGCTATAGCGACCACAGCAGCCTTTTTTGGTAATCAGCATATTATTAATGCCAAAAGTCCCCAATCCTGCCAGTCTTGCAATATGCCGCTGCGACCAATTGCTTATTAACTTTTCCCGGTCAAAAGTAGTTGCCTCTTTAGAAACTCCTGCTTCATAGCCCATTTTCTTTAACTCTTCTATTATATGATGATTTAATTCTCTACACATTGCATTCGTTTCTTCGTAGGTACGCGCCCATTCGGGAGAAGCCAAACTCCCGGGGGCTCGGTTTGTCTCGGCAAGTTCCTTGGTAAACGGGACAAAATAGGCAATAATAATTGTTGGTTTTTCTATAACCTCATAGGGCATAACATGCTGCGGGGAAATAATATCCTTTAATTGTAAAATATCTGGATGATTAGCATCGGCAAAACCAACCAATGGCTCACCCCAGCGGGATGTAATTTCTGGCTTTCTCGAGTATTCCTGCACATAGTTTTGAATCATAGCAGTAATTGTTTTTCTTACATCCATCATAAATTCCTTTCTTTTTGGTACACATAAAACTACGGCAAATTAAGCCTATGATAGGTTTCGGCAAGCTTTGAATGTATATGTATTTTAGCACTTATTATTTAGGCCCTCAATGCCAAATAGCCTAAGTTTCAAAAAAATACCGACTACAACTACTAACTGGCATAAAGAATTATATTTTTTAATGCCTGCTATCATGAATTGGGGTCTTATATAGCAAACGATAGTTGAATTTACTATAATAAATATATTAATTAAACTAAAATAAAACGAGCCTGCTGGCTGAGCAACTACCCGCAGCAGCGCTGTTAGGAGGAACGAGTGCATGCGTATCACTAAAGAAAATTCTGTGGTTCTGTTAATTGATGTTCAGGAGAAATTATATCCTCACATGAAAGACAAAGAACTCTTAAGTCAAAAAATTACTACTCTACTCAAAGGCGCAAATGCCCTGAAGGTGCCTGTAATTGCAGCAAGACAGTATCCGCAAGGTCTGGGAGATATCATTGAGGAACTTCGACCGTTCGTTACTAACGAAGATTATTATGATAAAATTACGTTTAGCTGTTGCGGTAACGAAAACCTTACTGCCAAGCTATGTGAAGCGAGTTGCAAATACGTGATTATAACAGGGGTTGAAGCCCATGTTTGTGTTCTGCAAACAGTCATTGATCTAAAAGCATTAGGTCTCCTGCCGGTTGTAGTTACCGATGCCATTAGTTCCCGTCGGCATCAGGACTACGAAATTGCTTTGCGGCGTATGGAATATGAGGGAGCCATCCTTACAACAGTAGAATCCATCTTATTTGAGCTATGCCGCGAGGCCGGAACTGAAGTATTTAAAACAATTTCACGGCTAGTAAAGTAGAAAATAATAAATCATTACTATAATTACATAACACCTTGCAATTCGTATTTTTTATAGTACACATTTTTCCGTTTACCATGTATGTTTCTTTAAGATTTTATGTTACAATGATATACGTGCTTAAAAAACATTATTTTTTAGGCAAATATGAATTAAGCAGAGGGAATAATAATTTTATGGAAAATGAACTGCAAAAAAAGTATGGCCTTTTTACCGCTATCGCCATGGTCGTTGGTATTGTAATTGGTAGTGGAGTGTTTTTCAAGGCCGAAAAAGTATTAACCGCTACTGGCGGCGATCTACCACAGGGTATTCTGGCCTGGATCATTGGTGGCTTAATCATGATCATCTGTGCCTATGTTTTCGCAACAATGGCCACCCGCTATGAAAAAGTAAATGGTGTAGTAGATTATGCTGAGGTGACTCTCGGTAGCAGTTATGCTTATTTTATTGGCTGGTTTTTAGCCACTATTTATTATCCAACTCTTACGTCAGTGCTTGCCTGGGTCTCTGCCAGATACACCTGTGTATTATTGGGCTGGAATATTGTCGGCAGCGAAGCCATGAGTCTTTCGTCCTTCTTTTTGGTTGCTAGTTATGTACTAAATGCCCTTTCGCCAAAACTGGCAGGTAAGTTCCAGGTTTCAACTACTGTCATTAAGCTCATTCCGCTAGCTTTGATGGCTGTTGTCGGCACCATCGCAGGTCTGGAAAATGGCATTTTGATTCAAAACTTCACGAGCGGTGTCATTGCCGAGGCCACAAGCAACAACCCGCTGTTTACTGCAGTTGTGGCCACGGCATTTGCGTACGAAGGCTGGATTATTGCGACAAGTATTAATGCTGAATTAAAAGATGCAAAAAAGAACCTGCCCCGAGCCCTTACCTTTGGCACCCTGTTTGTGGTTCTGATCTACATTCTTTACTATACTGGACTTGCCGGCGCTGTTGAAAACAGCGTAATAATGAAAAGCGGTGAAGCCGGAGCAAAAATGGCGTTCTCCACTTTATTTTCTAACCTTGGCGGCACGATTCTGTTCGTCTTTGTTGTTATCTCCTGTTTAGGAACTTTAAATGGTCTGATGATGGGCTGTACCCGTGGCTTCTATGCATTGGCAGCCAGAAATATGGGACCTGGACCAAGCGTTTTTAGATGTATTGATAAAAATACCAATATGCCAACTAACTCTTCCATTATCGGCCTTCTGCTCAGCAGCATGTGGCTCTTATACTTCTTCGGTGCCAATCTAACCGCTGTTCCATGGTTTGGCCCGTTTAGTTTTGATAGCTCAGAACTTCCCATAGTTACTATTTATGCTATGTATATCCCCATTTTCATTATGATAATGATTAAAGAGAAATCCCTGAGCTTCTTCAAACGCTTCCTCATGCCAGTGCTAGCTATTTGTTCCTGTATATTCATGATCATTGCTGCATGCTATTCTCACGGTATGGCAGTCATATTCTATCTTGTTATCTTCTGTATGATTATGTTCTTTGGTATGATAGCTAAAAACTCCAAACCCAGATACACAAACTAGCCACATTCCCTTTCTACATGCAACACAACTATATCTTCTGAATGACGTAACACAATTAACAAAAAGCACTGACTGCACAGTCAGTGCTTTTTTCATGGATTATTCGCCAAATACCATCAATTATCACTATCGATCAAGCACAAATACTCTGACCCCATGGGTACGACCTAGCTCATATAATTCTTCGTCCGAAGCATCTATATGAACGTCAAACACTTTACCTTTAACCGCCCCGCCAGTATCTTCAGCTATACGTCGAAACACTCTGCCGTCAGGCATAACAATCTCAACTTCTGATCCTAACGGGACCACGTCCGGGTCAACAGCGACTGTCCTGCCTGGGGTAGCTATTGTGCCTGATGCTGTTTTGCCCCTATCATTATACCAAGTCACCTGCGCGCCATCTATGTAGCGGGCCACGCGCCGCCCACCACGGCTAGTTGGGTAGACTTCACGCTGAGTCGCCAGTTCACGTCTTAACAAGGCTATCTCTTTTTGCATTTCTTCCACCTGTTGCCGATTCATTTCGGCCTCAGAAGCTATTTGTTCCATACGGGCTTCATCGGCTTGCTTTTGCACCACGGTAGTTTTGTAGTTAATGCCTAGGCCAAGTACTAAGGCAATTATAATCGCGCTCATAATCAATTGTAGTCTCATCCTATCACTCCTTCACAGGATAATATTGAGGCTCAGCTTATATTATACCGGTAAATCATAAACAGTATCAATGGATAATTTTTCTTACCTCTCCCGTTATAGTTACAGTAACTGCTCTTGACGCGGGTTGAGTATGCAGTGCCCGATAACAGGAACATGTACTGTAAACCTGCATCAAATTAAGCCAGCACTGACACTTTTAGTGTAGCAAATTCTGAGTATATATATATTTTTTTGTAGAACCTATTCGTATAATACCATATACGAAAGGAAGATTTTTATGGAAAGAATATTGCAAACAAGATTGCAGGAAAAGTTAGATCAACTAAAGGCTGCAAACAGACCAGAACCTATACGATCAGATGGCTGTGGGGCGCTTGACTTAGGTCCGAGAAATCTTATGCGGGATGAAGAAAATCCCGATATGTTAGTTCCTCCAGCCACCGATATAGGACTTATACCCAATCTCAAATTTTCCTTTTCAGATACTAATATGATTCTCAAGCCAGGAGGATGGTCAAGGGAAATTACAAAGCGCGAGCTCCCTATTTCTGATACCTTTGCTGTTGTAAACATGAACCTTTCGCCTGGCGTAAGAGAAATGCACACACATCAGCAATCTGAATGGGGCTTTCTCCTAGTAGGAAGCTGCCGTATTACCGCTGTCGATGAAATGGGAAGAAATTTTGCCGCAGATATTTACCCCGGCGAGGGCTGGATTTTCCCAAAAAACATTCCACATAGCATCCAGGGACTTCATGAAGGTTGCGAGTTTTTAATGTTCTTTGACAAGGGGGAATATTCTGAGCATAATACCTTTTCTATTTCAGAAATGTTTGCCCATATGCCCATGAATATTTTGTCTGCAAACTTTGGCGTGCCTGAAGAAACTTTTAAAAACATACCATCAAAACAAGTTTATATTACTGATGGTGGTGACCCAGGAACTTTAGAATCTCAATTTGTCCCTTCTCCAACAGGAACGGTCCCTCATTCTTACAAGCATGAACTATGTCGTGTAGAACCAATCAGAGGTGATGGAGGTACTATACAAATTCTTGATAACCGGAATTTCCCTGCCTGCGATACGGTTGCAGCCGCTCTGGTAACGGTAGAACCTGGAGCCATGAGGGAAATACACTGGCATACCAATCAAGACGAATTTCAATATTATATTAAAGGCAAAGCAAGAATGACGGTGTTTATGCCTGGTCCCAAAGCCCGGACTTTTAATTACAGTGCTGGCGATGTAGGCTATGTGCCTGTTGGCGGCTTCCATTATGTTCAAAATATCGGCGATGAACCGCTCCAATTCCTTGAAGTTTTTAACAGCAGCCATTTTGCCGATGTATCACTTGCTCAATGGATTGCTATGACTCCCCGCGAAGTGGTAAAGTCTATCTTAAATCTTCCGGATGAGTTTCTTAATAACATACGCAAAGAAAGAAACCCTGTTGTAAAATATAAAAACTTTGAATTCCCACCAGCTCAAAACACACCCCAGAATATTCGCTACTTTAATAATTTTGATTTTAAAGCCCATGCCGACTCTGATGACAAAAGCTATACCGTATAAACAGTACTATTCTCAGACACTATCGAATTTCACTATTCCTCCTGTACCCACTATATAAGTATCTGGCTTTTGCAAAAAGAAAGCCAGATTATTTGGATGACCGGTCAGGATTTACCGACCGGTCTACTTTTATATTGTCGTAGGAATCACAATCTTCTTTTAAGACTCGTTTGATATGTCATTTAAAAACAGAGAGCCACAATTCTACTGTAGAATGTGGCTCTCTGTCTTTTTAGAGGTTATGTTCCCGTCAATTAAGTCTGCATTGTTTTGCTACTGTGACCAAAGACTTTCGGTAATTATAATTTGAGTATGGATCAATTCTTTCCTAGCTCTATTTATAGCCCGGCGGTGACACTATCATTTGAGTAAAAACTCTAACAGGCATATTCCGCCCAACCAATTGGGATAATTATAATAGTTCTACCCATGTTGCAAATAGGAGGTTATCGCATGTTCAAGATTTGGTCTGGCTGTGAAATGGAAATATTTTGTCCTTTTTGTACCCAAAGATTACCG
>NZ_JBYKYF010000318.1:0-3407 GCF_057736855.1 Sporomusa sp. | reverse complement strand
GCCTTCCAGCGCATCATGCACCGCTTCTTTGCCGTCAGGCGATAGAATTACCGCTTGTACTCGAAGTTGCCCCGCTGCACTTACCTGTCCGTACACGCCAATAGGTATCTGGCAGCCCCCTTCCACGGTAGCTAGAAAACTTCGCTCTGCCTGGGTAGCCTGCCTAGTCGGTTCATGATTCAAAAATTCCAAAATCGCCAGTGTCTCCCCGTCACTTGCCCGCGCTTCTATGGCTAAAGCCCCCTGGCCAACTGCCGGTAAACAAATATCATACGGCAAAACTTGCGTAATATATTCATCCCAGCCTAAACGCTTAAGACCAGCCACAGCCAGTAAAATGGCGTCAAGCTTCTCAGTCGTGAGCTTTTTCAGACGAGTATCCAAATTACCACGCAAATCAACAATGGTAAGATCCGGACGCACATGCAATAACTGGGCTTTGCGCCGCAAGCTAGAAGTACCTACTCTGGCATTGGGCGGCAGGTTATCTAACGTTTTATATTGGGGACTAATTAAGGCATCACCGGGATCAACCCGTTCAGTAACAGCGGCCAAAACTAAGCCTTCCGGTAAGGCAGTGGGCATATCTTTCAGACTATGTACAGCTATGTCAATTTCTCCGCCCAGCATGGCTACCTCTAGTTCTTTGGTAAATAAACCCTTGCCCCCAATTTTAGCTAGCGGCACATCCAGGATCTTATCACCAGTTGTTACCATATGTTTCAGTTCTATTGCTACTTCCGGATAGCGCTCCCGCAAACGGTCTGCCACGTATTGAGCCTGCCAAACAGCCAGTTTACTGCCGCGCGTACCGATGACAAGTTTTTGTTTCATTGCCTTGTTCCTTTCCTCGATAATCCCCTAGTTCCTGCATCATATCCATGGCGTGATCCAGCTTAAACATGTGACGAAGAGCATCCTGGTAGTAATATTCTTTATCTGTACCGGCTGCCTCGTTAAGTCTAATAATAGGGTCACGCAACAATTTCCGTACAATCATTTTCGACATATTTTCTATAATCCGCCGTTGCTCTGCCGATAATTCCGGCAATTTGGCCATGGCCCGCTTCACCTCACGCTGCCGGATTCGTTCGGCTTTATCCTTCAGGAGTGCCAGCGTTGGCTGATAAGACAGATAGCGGAAGCGATCAACGATGCCGGCCATTTCCTCTTCAATTAGTTTTTCGGCTGCTGCTGCCTCTTTTTCTCGACCACGAAGGTTAGATTCCACCACCGCTTCCAGAGCATCAATATTATATAAAGTTACGCCGGCGATAGCGGCAACCTCAGGTTCTATGTCGCGGGGCACGGCAATATCGATGAACAGAATAGGTCGTCCCTGGCGTTTCGGCATCAGGTGAGCAACATCCCAAGTACGGATAATGTAATGAGGCGCACCTGTTGAGGTAATGACGATATCAGCGTCTACCGCACATTTCATAAACTGTTCAAACGGTACAGCCACTCCCCGGAACTTGGCAGCCAAAGCCTCGGCTCTTTCTAAATTACGGTTAGAAACAAAAACTGTTTTAACCCCATTCGCAACCAAATGCCGGGCCGTCAGCTCACTCATCTCGCCTGCCCCCAATACTAGCACATTGGAAGCTGATAAATCTCCTAATACTTTTTTAGCTAGTTCAACGGCGGCATAACTTACTGATACGGCATTATAGGCAATGCGGGTAACTGTTCTCACCCTCTTGCCAACAGCAATGGCGCGATTAAATAATGTATTTAACACGGTTCTAGTAACACCTGAAGTCCGAGCAAGGGTATATGCTGTTTTTACCTGGCTTAATATCTGGCCTTCGCCGAGCACCAGCGAATCCAAACCGGCGCTCACCCGAAACAGGTGCCGAATACATGCTTCATCCTGAAAATAAAATAAATAATCATGACCTTTTGCAGCCAGTATTCCTGGGGACATAGTATCAAGAAATGCCTGCATCACCGGCAAGGCCTCTTCAGAATCCTCAACAACAGCATACAACTCAGTGCGATTACAGGTAGATAAAATGACACATTCCCGAATCTCATCATATTCATGAATCCGTTTATAAGCCGCCTTAATTTGCTCTTCGGAAAAAGAAAAACATTCCCGGACTTCTACTGGGGCGGTCCTATGATTCATTCCTAATACAATAAGCTGCATGGCGTATTCTCTCCTCGGCTTCGTTTAACTTACCATTCCTAAGCAAAGCAAGCACATCTTGGTCAATAGTTTCCCGCCAAAATTCTTCCCGAGCTTTGGCTGAAGTCAGCCGCTCTTTCATCTCTGTCCTTAGTTTAGCAATCAGCGCCAGATACTGACCGTATTCCGGCCCATACCTTGTTGCCAATTCCTCCCGCAGCCGCCTGGCTAACGCAGGACTTGAGCCGCCTGTCGATACCGTAATTAATAAATCCCCCTGGGCAATATGTGCTGGTACATAAAAATCAGACAATTCAGGGTCATCGGCAATATTGACTAGTGCACCTGCTGCCCGGGCTTCTGCGGCAGCTTGGCGATTTATCTCCTGTTGGTCAGTAGCACAGAATACCAAAAAAAAGTTATGCAAATCTCCGGTGATATAGGCCCGCGGTACCCAGGTTAGTCGGCCGTTTTCCCAAAACCCGCTTAACCCCGGAGTCAATTCTGGACTAAATATCGTTATATCGGCACCAGCTGCTATAAGTGACGCCACTTTCCGCTCGGCTACCGCCCCGCCGCCGACTACCGCACACCGCCGACCGGTCAATTTAAGATTAATGGGGTATAATTCCATTCACTTCACGTCCTGACCAGGTTATTGTATCCTGAATATTTTAATACATTTCGCTGCTAATTGATAAATTTCCTTTCATGTATAAGCAAAAGGCAAGATTGCCGTGCAATCCCGCCCAAAATTATTTATTTTAACCTAATTTTTCGCCGCAGTCAGTACAAAATTTAGCGTTTAGGGGTAATTTGGCGTTACATTTACTGCAGCGTTTTTCTGCCTTGACATGAGCGCCGCACTCGCTACAAAATTTGGCATTAGTGGCTTGGGGTGCACCGCACTCCGGACAGGTGGCTCTAATGGTCTGCCGCAGTTCTCTGTTCCCAGCTTTTTATCTTCTTCCGCCATAGCAGCATGGGCGTGAATTTCTTCCACAGAGCGGCGAGATTGTGCTACCGACATCTCGACACCCAAATCGGGGGCACAGTCTTTACATAATCCTCGCTTTTCGTTCCAACAGCCTTTTCTGCAGACCCAGCCGGAGCAATGGGGGCATTGGATAAAATCCTCTTTCATTTGCTGCATGGCCTCTGCCAATGCCTCATCCCGCGCCTTTTTCCAGCCAGCCGAACGTAACTGTTCGCTAACATTAGCTGCCTGGCCGAAGATACCGCCAAATAACCAGCTGGCTGTATCTAACATTCCCGA
>NZ_JBYKYF010000010.1:0-26026 GCF_057736855.1 Sporomusa sp. | reverse complement strand
TCAAGGTAAGCTGCTTACCAAGTACACCGCCTTTAGCATTGACCTCTTTAATTGCTAGTTTAGCGCCATTAGAAGCTGACTGACCGAATGTAGCATTATTGCCGGTCATTTCTAAATTGGCCCCTAATTTAATTACATCCTCTTTTTGGGCGCCACAACCGGCGACAAGCCCTGCTACCATAAGTACACAAACCATTACACTGACGAGTCTACCGAGTTTTGTCTTTACCATAGTTAGTTCTCCTCCCAAAATAAAATATGGACATAGCTGGCTGGGATACTATATCCTGCCATACTACTAGAGGATTTACAAACCATGTAATCATCCTCTAGTTGTTAGTACTCCGTGTCCACTAACAACATATTATTGTATTCTATACAGTGTAATTATAGGGGTCTTGTCCATTCCTGTCAATACTATCATTGTAATACATTTACCCAGATGTACATCCGTAGTATACATAATTATATTACTTTTTATGATGAAAAGGGATAAGGCATCAGCCTTACCCCTTGCACTTCATTGGACACCGGAGTATATTTTAAGATTTTTCCGAAATACATTCCTCTATGTATGGGAGTAACAAACGTAAGTCAGCCTGGTAAAGACTAGACTAGTTGTTCGAAAGGCTATTATGGATTAATTTTTTCTTTAAACATTTGCTTTCCGTCTTTCATTTCAATAACAACTGCGCTTTTAACCGGATTATGATTGGCATCAAGCGTCAAAATACCAGTACTCACCTGGAGGTTTTTGGTTTGTTCCAGAGCATCACGGATTTTGGCCGGGTCATCGCTACCGGCACGCTTAATGGCGTCAATAATCATTAAACCGGCATCATAACCAAGTGCAGCCAACGCACTAGGCTCATGCCCATATTCTTTTTTGTAAGCTTCAACAAATTTTACGATATGGGGATCTGTATCCTGTGAGGAATAATGATTACTGAAAAAGCCGTTATTCAGGGCAGCAGCTCCGGCGATTTCTACCAGTTTAGCATCATCCCAGCCATCAGTACCTAACAACGGCACAGTAATACCTAGCTCACGTGCTTGTTTTACAATTTTTCCCACTTCTTCGTAATAGGCCGGAATAAAGATAACATCAGGATTTGTGGATTTAATTTTAGTTAAGGTAGCCTTAAAATCGGTATCTTTTTGTAAGAAACCTTCCTTAGCTACAATCTTGCCACCATTTTTAGCAAAGGCATCGGCAAAAACCTCGGCCAGCCCTTTGGAATAATCAGAACTATTATCCATATAAATAGCTGCCGTTTTGGCTTGCAACGATTTAACCGCAAAATCAGCCATTACTTTACCTTGGAACGGATCAATAAAGCAGGCACGAAAAGCATATGGGCGAACCTTGCCATTGTCTACGGTAACTCTGGGGTTAGTAGCGGTAGCAGTAAGTACAGGAATTTTGTAGTCTTCAGCTATCTGCAGCGTAGCCAATACATTCGAGCTGGATACCGGCCCTAATACGGCCACTACTTTGTCTTGCGTAATAAGTTTAGTAATGGCATTGGCGGCTTCTGCCGGTTCTGATTTATTGTCAGCCAAAATCAAAGTAAGCTGTTTACCAAGCACGCCGCCAGCCGCGTTAGCTTCCTTAAACGCCAGTTTGATACCATTTGAGGTTTGGACACCAAAGTTGGCAATACCACCAGTCAGCTCGTAGTTGCCACCAATTTTGATTTCTTTAGATTCGGCTGGTTTTGAGGTAGTGGAGCTACCACAGCCTGTTACGAAAGCTGCCAACATGGTAAGAGTCACTGCTAAACTGATCAATGTCAGCCATCTTTTTTTCATATAGATTCTCCTTTTCCCTTAACAGATTAGTTTATGGTTTACACTAAACAAACTTTGGGGAAATGAACTTGGTTTACCATAATGCAGCAATATCTTCTTGTAACAGTCGCCACTCACCCCCGTACCTCAAAATCAGCCATAATGTTAACATATTGTTCTCTACTTATAGATATTTGTATTTATATTTCTGTGAACTTTATTATATTTCCAGATTATTGATGCTGTCAATACATTTGTTTATATTTCATGTATTTTTGTGTTTTTATTATTTTCTAATCATAGTTTTTTTGAAAGCACATTGTATTATTGACTACTGGCGGCGTACATTCTATGTTATTTTACCGATAAAAATATAGGGGTTCAGCATTGACTTCCATGTTCCAGACACCGCAGGGACAGATTCCGGCACAGATGCCGCAGCCAATACATTTTGCAGAGTCCGACGCATATTGGGCTCCATTTTCCCCTACGGTACGGATAATGGCGTTTTCCGGACAGGATTGGAGACACATATGACAATCACGGCAAGTCCCACAGCTAATACAACGAGTATAGTCTTTGTCTGCAGTAGGTACATCACAACTATGACATTTTTTGAAGTAGGCAGTACTCATTCGTCCTGCCGGAATCTTAGTTTTATTAGTAGGCACATAAGTTTCGCCTTTGAGATAGGCATCAACAGCGAGGGCAGCCTGACGCCCAGCACCGATAGCATCAACCAACCTGCCTGATCGGATGGTATCACCGGCGGTAAAAATCCCCGGAGCTATACTATAATCTTCAGCCGGTTTCAGAGAACCGCGTTCCATCGCAATACTGTCAGGCAAAAATGTTAAATCAGGCACTTCACCAATGGCAATGATTACGGTATCACCTTTAATCAGCTTGCCATCTTGCGTAATAATCCCTTCAGCGGTAATTTCCTTGGTGAATACCGGCCATAAGATTTCACCGCCTAGTTCTCTAACATGCGCCATTTCTGCCTCAAAGGCCGCCGGATGCTGCACATCAATGCAGGTAACATGCCGCGCGCCAAGACCATAGGCACCAACAGCCACATCCATACCCGAGTTGCCGCAGCCGATGACAATGACCCGTTTACCAATAGCTGGCTTTTCCCCTTTATTAATCGCTTTTAAAAACTCCAGACCTTTAATAATCCGTTCATGTCCCGGCCATGGAATTACTTTAGTCACATGCGCACCGGTAGCCACTACCACCGCATCATGGCTGTCTTTAATAGCAAGAAATGTTTCTTTGTCTACAGTAACCCCTGTTTTAAAGGCAACCCCCATCTCCGCGATGCGGGCAATTTCCTGAGCCAAAGTCGCCTGCGGCAGGCGGGACCGCGGAATAACCTGCTCCATTTTTCCACCCATTTTTTCATCCGCTTCAAATACGGTTACATCATGCCCTAACCGTATCAATTGCCAAGCAGCAGTGAGACCAGCAGCGCCACCACCGATAATGGCTACACGTTTACCGGTTTTAACCTTAACGGCAGGTAATGTAACATCAAGCGAATACCGCCCCAATTTACCGATTTGCGCTGCAATATCCACTGTTTTGCGAGTGCAGTCATCCATACAAAGATTAGGACATACCGCGCCACACACGGAAGCAGGAAAAGGTGTATATTCAAGTACTAGCCGGTAAGCTTCCTCAATTTTGCCATCTCTAAGTAGGTTAAAACGTTGCTGAGATGGAATTGAGGCCGTGCAATTAAATTCACAAGGTGCGCTATATTTTGCATTTTCCCATACCGGAACACGTCGACGGTACTCCCCTCGCGCAACAGCACCGATAACTTTAAAATCATCGTCACAAACATCACTAAAAATGCTGCCAGGTATCCATTCTTTTGTGCGGAAAGAAAATATATCGGTATTAGCCTTTTTTGGGCGTTCATCATAGGAAAGTGGTACTACCTTACGCCACTCTTGCCAGTTACTCAGTTCTTTTTTTAGTTCTTCACGCTCAATGGCTCGCAAAAAATCATCCATTTTACCTTCAAGATAGGCAATATCATTGGCTGCTAACGGCAAAACCTTTGTATCTTTTGCCGATATGCCGCTGGCCTTTCCCCGAAAGTAAACAATGCCGCCAACCATCCCCGTACAAGCCCGGTCACCTAATACAGAGTCAAATTGCTCACTATCATAACCACACACGACAGCAATGCCGCCGCCCATAAATTCAAAGGAAAAGCTACCGACATTCTTGAGTACCCAAAACTCTGGCGGATCAAACAATGGGTCATGCTTCATAAGCGAGCCTGAGCGAGTTCCTGCCCGGCCACCAATGTAAATGGTTCCGGCAGCAGCACAATGAGCCGTAGTGTCCCCGCCATCACCTTTTACTACGATCCGACCGCCTGAGTTAAGCCAGCCAATATCGGCCGAGGCTGAGCCTTCGACAATAATTTCAGTTCCCGGCAGACACATAGAGCCCACTCGCTGACCAGGATTTTTTACATAAAAAGTAAGTGATTTTCCTTCTGGATGCCATAGCGGACCGCCAATATCATGCTGACCTGATGCTTCTATATAAAAATCGGTTTCCCCTTGCGCCAACGCTGCATTGATGGTTTCTAAAAGGTCCTGCGTTGACATCCGGTTGTTGCCGTTTATCGTATTTACTTTTAACATGCGCAGTTCCCCCTAACATACATATTGGATACCCAGTTTATCAGCAACGGCTTTATCGGTGGTAACTAAGGCATCAGAACGTCCGACAGGCAGTGAGCTGTTACCAACAGGCGCCATAAGTTTTTTAAGTTCGCTGTCTAAGGCCAACATATAGTCAACAATGTTTTGCGCCGCTTTATCAATATCCAAACGTTTTACCAGCCGCGGATTCTGGGTACAGATGCCGGCAGGGCAGTTGCCGGTATTGCAGGCGTTACAACGTCCCAGTTCATTGCCGACGCAACCACAGAGCTGGATAAGAATTTTACCTATAAACACACCATTGGCTCCTAAACAAATGAGTTTAAACGCATCAGCAGCCGCGTTGCCGGTTAACCCCACACCACCGCCAGCCCATAACGGAATTTGCCCCTGACGACCTTGTTTAACCGCAGCCAGGTAGCATTCGCGAATTTTGGACACCACCGGATGTCCGGTATGATCAAGCGAAACTTCATTGGCTGCACCAGTCCCGCCCTGGATGCCGTCAATGAAGAAGCCGCCACATATTTTATACGGATCACGCAACAAGTTGTTATATACCGCAACTGAAGTAGAAGATGCCGCACACTTGATAGCCACAGGTACCCTAAATTTGAAAGCAGCATTCATAGACATAAACATTTTTTGCACCGACTCTTCGATGGAATATAACCCCTGATGATTAGGCGGTGATAATAGGTCGGCTTTAGGAACACCACGAATGGACTGTACCGGTTTAGATACTTTAGCCGCCGGCAAGAGCCCGCCATCTCCAGGTTTAGCTCCTTGACCAATTTTGATCAAAATACCAGCCGGGTCAACTTTCATTTTTGGCATGGCCTGAATAATCCGGTTCCAACCAAAATGACCTGAGGCAATTTGTAAAATCATGTATTTAAGCTGTTCGGATTCCAGGAGTTTTCTGGGCATACCGCCTTCCCCTGAACACATCCGTACAGGTAGATTATGTTTTTCATTCAAATACGCGGTAGCAATAGCAATGGCTTCCCAGGCCCTGGTAGAAAGGGCGCCGATTGACATATCACTGAAGATGACTGGATAAATCCAGTTTACAGGCGGTGTTTGTGTTGTCAGTTTTAGCTCCTGACCGTCAGATACAAGGGGTAATTCATGCGGTAACAAAACTCGCCCAAACGGAGCCAAAATATCAAAAGTATGTCGTTCTGAATCTAACGCCGGGTCGGTCATTTGTGAAATCCGGCCGACAAAAATTTGATCCAGCGTTCGGCTAACGCCGCAAAGATTGTTGCGACCGCCGCGTTTAACTGGCGAACCGCCACTCCGATTCAAAAAGTTCAGCCGGGAATCCACATTGCGCACAGGCTTGATGGCATTATTCGGGCACACTTTTTCACACATACCACAGCCTACACAGGCATTGGCTACACTGGCCTTTTGCTTGATAACCGGAACCGCCATATGGCGCTGACTGGGCTCTGGCTGGTGGCCGGTGGATATGGTAACAGACCGCCGTTCCATGGCTGCTTCAATCGCATTAAAAGTACAGGCAGACAAACAACTGCCGCACATGGTACAACGCTCATGGCTATATTGCACTTTCCAAGGTAAATCATTAATACTAACATCCTGCACTTTTACTGTTTCCATCTTTCCACCTCCAATTCCGGAGTAACAACCACAACTTCCCGTTCATTCGGATACACATCAAGTTCTTTATTGCGATTAGGCAGAATTTGGTTTATACCGCAAACCTCGGATGATATGGCAATGGTTGTACCATCACCACCGACAACGACTGGTCGCAATTTTTTGGAGTCACAGCAGGTCATCATCCGACCATCGGGTAACATCGCAATAATGGTATTGGGTCCGTTAATCTCCAAATGCCCTAATGACTGGCGAATAGCTGTCAGCTCCCGCCAATCTTCCCGTTTAGCAATTTCAGAAAATGGCAACGGTGTAATTACATGTTTATAGTATTTTATCGGCCATTTTAATACGTGAAGGACATAATGCAAAGTATAGAGAAAATTTTGCGAATCAGATTCAAAGCCAATATAACCGCGGTGCAACGATTTTTGGTATTCTTTGTTTTTGGTATAAAAGGTATTTTCGCCATTAGCACACAAAGTATATCCTTGTAAAAAGAATGGATGAGCCGCATAGCGCACAATTTCATAATTGGTATTCTGTCGGCACTGTACAACCACATTTTTAGCCATCAAATTGCCATTGTTGTCCCATAACTTGAAATATACAGCAATATCGCGGGGGTCACCAATTTCCTTTAATGTCAAGACATCTGGCCAGAAAGAGTATACATATCCCTCTTCCTCCTTGGCCAAAAGCTCTCTTAATGCCAGGCGGATATCTAACAACAATTCAGCCTTTACTTCCTGACTTGATTCGCGATAATGCTCAGGATAATCATAGACGCGGAAAATATAATAAGGCATTGCTTTGATGTCTAATCCCGGACGGCGAACACCTCGCGGAACCCATTCATAGATTGGAGTAAAGTTATTTGTTTCCATAAAGTGTTCAACCATGGATGCTCCCTTTTGGGTACATGCCAATGACAATAACGGTTTATCCTTGTAATCAGCAAATACTCCCGCCAAATCTTGCATTACCATCGCAAACCCTGAATTGTCATGACCTTCCTGCTGGGGCAGCATTAGCTGAAGTGCCAATGACGGATGAAAGGCTGCTCTGCTTTTAATAGCTCCAATTCTACACATCCTACTTTTCTCCCACCTCTCAAATTAGTTATAAACATCCAGCTTATACTTAGCAGCCGGACACGTTAAACAAGTCTTACATTTTAAAATTTTTGCATAAAACAAAAAGACTCGACGAAATATCCTAGCATAGGACTTTCCGCCGGGTCTTTTATACCCACGGTGTAGTGCACGTTACGACGCACCAGTGCCGCTTGGTCCAGTCCACTTGCCAGTGCGGAACCCTAGGCACCCTCCTAGAAAAACGTTTGTACGTAACAAATGCACGACGCTGTACATTGTTTCTTTTGAGTATAATTATAAAAACGAATTGTTATACTGTCAATATACAAATTGAAATTAATCTATTCAGAAATGTTCAGGATTTTACGACTTGGGCGGCGAACATCACCATCTCTAATTGTATATTTATTCATATCTAGGTATTCCATAAGCGGTACTGCAATTTTTCGGGAAGTGTTCAGCATATCCCGTAATTCTGCTACACTCAACGTTTCTTTTACCTGAAAATGGTTATGAATAAGACGAACAATGTTTTGAATTGTTTTGCTGTATACAAATATATCTCCAATCTTGACCAATACCCCTGCTCTCACTAACTCACTATGTACGGCTTTTACCTTTTCAGACGGCAACCCTAAGGTTTGCATCAATAATGTCGAATCAATGTTTGTCAAGCCAATATTTTCAAATGCAGCTTCAGCTGTAGCAATAATATTTTGTTGCCACCCGCCATGCTGTTCGGCGTGACTTTTTAATGCCAATTGGCTGCCACTCATTACCACTATACCTGATGTAAGCCACACAGCAAGAATGGCTTCAAAACTTTTGTCGTTAATTCCCAGTTTTTGGCAAACTATATCTTTGGACAACCCGCTCCTATCCGGTTGAGCCTTATGATAATCTTTAAGAATGCCAGTAACCATGTGAGTAAGTTTGTCAAAAACAGTACTGGCTATATACGCTTTGTCCAGCTTAAGAATTTTTTTCTCGGCAACGAGGTGATTGAGCATTTGATCCACACGCTGATCAGGAATATAGCCGCTTTGCCGTCTAATATCCTCTCTCGTTAATAGCTGTTGCTGCTCTGATAGCCGATAATATAGAGCAGACGCCTGTTCAGAATTCGCAACTGCATTGGCCAAAGCAGCTCTAACCGCACTCAGACGCCTGGTATTGCGTCCAGGAGCAACCAAGGTCACTCCCCCTAGCAAATATTGTGGCGAATACAACCTGACGATTCCCCGGTCACCAACCCCGGCACTTAGTGGCTGTTCTAAGATTAGCCGCATATAACGCTTTTCTGTATCTTTAAAGGAGTGAATCCTCCCTAAAAACTCGCCTGTACCTAAATGCAATCTAACCCGCAGACCGCTTTCCACCTCCTGTTGCCAATCTGCCACGATATCCCAAATACGGCTAACCTCGCCTCGGGAGCTTGCACTTAGCATCATTCCCCGCGACAACTGCTCCTGCTCTACCCCGGTCAGATTAATAGCCGCCCGTTGACCAGCGACAATGTTATCGGTTTTCTCACCATGTGATTCCAAACCACGAACCCGTACAACAGTTTCTGCCGGATATAAAAGTAAGCTATCCCCCACCTTAACTTGACCACTTAGCACCGATCCAGTCACCACTGCCCCATGACCTTTAACGGTAAATACCCGATCAATCCATAGCCGAAACGGCGCCGTACTATCACGAGCAGGAATTTTTTCTGCCAAGTCTCGCAGTGCCTCCTTAAGCTCAGTAAGACCCTCGCCTGTTACGGCTGATACACGGCAAATGGGGGCATCCCGTAAAAAAGTATTTCGCACATATTCTCGTATTTCTTCTTCGATAAGTTCCAGCCATTCACTGTCTACTTTATCGATTTTGTTCATAACAATCAGTCCATGCCTAATTCCGTACAACTGAAGCATGGCCAAATGTTCTTTAGTCTGAGGCATAATTCCTTCATCGGCGGCAATTACCAGCATGGCTAAGTCAATTCCGCCTGTTCCAGCTAACATGTTTTTCAAAAAACGCTCATGTCCTGGAACATCAACAACCCCTGCTTTTACCTTATCGCTTAGAGATAAAGAGGCAAATCCCAAATCAATGGAAATCCCGCGTAATTGTTCTTCTTTGAGCCTGTCTGTTTCTACTCCGGTTAAGGCTTTGATAATTGCTGATTTTCCATGATCTACATGACCAGCTGTACCAATAATCACATATTTCATTTCGTAAGCCTCCATACCTCACACAGAGCTGATGCAATTTCCTCTAGATCTTCCTCAAACAGACAGCGCACATCAAACTGAACCATATCTTCTTGAATGCGAACAATAATTGGTATATCCCGCTGTCTAAGACGGTTTTCCAGCTTATCGGCACTCATCCCCGAAACACTGACAGCCACACCATAACTTGGTAGTACTGCAGCCGGAAATGCGCCGCCACCTACGAATGAGTTAAGCGGCACAACCTCGGCCGTCATGCCGCTTAACTCACGCTGAAGAATCAAGTGGTTAAGTCTGATTGCCCGTTCTTTTAGCACATCGGTTGCGATGGTAAGCATGGATAATACGGGAACATCACGTTCAGGTTCTCCCAGCATATATTCCATCAAAGTCCCTTCCAGAGCGGCTAACGATAGCTTGTCAATACGGACAGCCCTGAGGAGTGGGTGTTTTTTGATCATAGCTATATACTGAGATTTGCCAGCAATAATACCAGCCTGCCCTGCCCCCAACAGTTTATCACCGCTAAGAGTAACGATATCAAAACCTAATTGCAGCCGTTCTGACACCGTTGGTTCAGTCTGTCCGTCGGCGCTAAGCGGCAGCAATGTTCCGCTCCCCAAATCTTCAATAACTGGCAAATGATATTTATGTGCTAATGCGGCTAGTTCACGTCCATCAGGCTGAGCGGTAAAACCAACAATGCGATAGTTACTGGTATGTACCTTCAGAATAGCCCCGGTATTTGGCCCAATGGCTTGTTCGTAATCTGACAAATGTGTTTTATTCGTGGTTCCTACTTCAACAAGGGTAGCTCCACTTTGCCTGAGAACATCCGGTATACGGAACGATCCGCCAATCTCTACAAGTTCACCCCGGCTGACAATAACCTCTTTCCCTTTCGTCAATCCTGACAAGACTAACAATACTGCTGCTGCATTATTATTAACTACAATAACATCTTCCGCGCCTGTTAATTGCCGTAATTGCTCCGATACATGGTCATAGCGACTGCCACGCCCGCCTGTCTCCACATTATATTCTAGCGTACTATAGCCTGCCATTACCGCGTTTACACAATCTCTGGCCCGTCTGCTCAGTGGTGCCCGCCCTAGGTTGGTATGTAACACTACGCCGGTAGCGTTAATAACCCGGCGCAGTCTGGGACGTCTACACTGGCTTAACAGCGCTTTGGTTTCAGCAATCAATGCCGCAGGAGTACATTCCCGATTATCATCCAACCGCAATGCTTCTCTGGCTTGTCCTACCACCTTACGTAAACAAGTAACAACCAACTCACGCGGATAGGCATGAATCGTTTGATCAGATAACATAATGGATAAGAGTCGGTCTATCGAGGGTATAGAACGTAGCCTGTTATCGCCTGCCATCTATCTTCTGCCTCCTACTTCTCAACTGTTCATGGTTTGGTAAACATTTCATAGTGTATTCCTGTTATTTGGTAAAAATTCCTGCCAATATGTATAGATTATTGTCTTTTCTTACATACTAGAAATAGTAAATATGCAACAGGAGATTACCTATGCTAAATAACCTTTTGAACTTTCCCAGTTTTAGCAAACATTCACCAATTACTTTGCCACCACCTGTTCCCGAGCCTTCGCGTGAACTAAAATTCAATGTGGCTCATCCAAATGTTATCTATGATTTAGCTATGTCTATCCGCAATTTGATTCAAACCGCCAAAGATAATGAACATGAAATTATCATATTATGCATTGGCACCGACCGCTCAACAGGCGATGCTCTCGGTCCATTGACTGGAACAAAATTAAAGGCACTTAACGTATATCCCCACATTTATGGAACCCTGGAAGAGCCAGTACATGCCACAAACCTAGAAGAAAAACTCAAGTTTATTAGCAACGCCTTTACTCACCCTTTTGTCATTGCTGTAGACGCCTGTTTAGGAAAAATTGAAAATGTCGGTTGTGTCACTTTAGGACATGGGTCGGTAAAGCCCGGAGCTGCTGTTAACAAAGACCTGCCGGCTGTTGGCAATGCTTATATTACAGGTGTCGTAAATGTTGGCGGTTTTATGGAACATTTGGTACTCCAGAGCACTAGGCTGAATCTCGTAATGAAAATGGCTGATACAATTGCTCATAGCTTATCTTTTGCCCTGAGCCGTTCTCATATCTATTAATGCTAATCATGAAAAAAACTTGGCTAGTACCAAGCCCTGCGGAACGGCAGATTGCCGCATAATTTTGTTAACACAGTTTCACATGTTTAGGTTATATTTAAAACCCCCAGGATACCTAAAATACCGTATCCTGGGGGTTATTCGTCTTATTCATTTTCAGTGGTTGGCATATCCCTAAGCATTTGACAGGCACCACGAAACACAGCACCTTCATTTATGGTAAGCGTACCCACCTTAATATCTCCATACACTTTAGCAGTAGACATAAGCTCTAATTTATCCGTAACTTCTATATTACCGTTGATCGTTCCGGCAACTAGTGCGTTTCGGGCTTTTATCTGCGCTTTGAGATGACCACTCTCACCAATAACCAAATCACCTGCAGTAATCAATTCACCTTCATGCTGTCCATCAATACGAATGGTGCCCTGGGAAGTAATATTGCCTGTAAAAGAAGTATCGCTGCCAATAATAGTGCCGACTTGGTCACCACTATTACCAGTCTGCTTCTTAATGCCAAACATAAATATGTATCCTCCTATTGTAAAAAACTTGATGGATTAACGGCTGTGCCATTAACACGAACCTCGTAATGCAGGTGCGGCCCTGTGCTTATCCCAGTACTTCCCATATAAGCAATGATTTCGCCTTTTTTAACCCTTTGGCCTGCAGTCACAAGATTTTGGGAATTATGTCCGTAAATAGTGACAATACCATTACCATGATCAATTTCTATCATTTTACCGTATCCGCCATACCAGCCACTGTTAACAACCGTACCGTCAGCAGCGGCGACTATAGGAGTACCGGTATCATTAGCAATATCAATGCCCGGATGCCAGCTACTTCCTATACCCCAAGGTGAGGTGCGCCAGCCAAAACGGGATGTTACTTCACCAGTTGTCGGCCAAATAGAAGGAGTAACTGCTAACCGTTCATTTTTTTCAATAAGCGCGTTTTTTAAATGTTGCAAGCTTTGTTCTCGTTCAATGGCAGATAGTTTAAGCTCGTTGACCAACGCGGTTAATTGATTGATATCCGGTTTTATATCAGGACCACCTTGTCCTTTATAATTTGCCACACGTACTGGAGCTGAACGGGAAACAGTTACAGACTCTTCACCATTTACCATACGGCGAAGATCACTGTCTAACTGGTTGAGTCGGTTCATATTTTCCTGAAGCTCGGCTGTTGCCTTCGCTAACTTCTCTATTTCAGCCTCTTGTTTACTGTTTACTTCCCGTAGCTGAACCAGTTCAAGCTTTTCCTGGTGAGCTATATTGGCTTGGTACCGATAATGTAACAACGTGCCAGAAAGTATTGTAAGACAAATACCCAGGGTTACTGCTGCAAATTTAACAGTTTTAATTGGGATTCGGAGACGAAATACTGCTTTACCGTGATGGGGCACGATCATTAATGTGTATTCGCGCTTATCAGGCTTTTGCTTTTTTGCCTTCAACAACATCACCTTCTTCGTAAAGTTGATTTAGCTGTAGCTGAAAGTGTAGCCTATCTATTGTCATCCATGAGCTTGTCCATTTATAAAAGCTAACAACTAAGATTGCACCAGCAATGCATAGCCAGCGTCAGTTGTAAAAAGCTGTCAAGCTACGTTTTTTATCTCATAGATTAATAAGCAAACGTAAATCAACCATGATGTTATTCGGCAAAAAGCATAAAAATCCTGCCACTCTATGAATTTTTTCCCAAAGATTTGTCTAGCGCGCTTTTTTCTTCATCGGTTAATAAATAACTTGACTGACCGTTAACTACCGGTTTGGCATATACTCGCGATTCATTCCGCCCATAAATACTTGATAACACGACACCATTTTTCTTACTATCAAGCAGTGCGAGGGAAAAACTAAGATCACTTCCTATTTCCTCAAATGCACTGTAACGTACAATACCTACGTGCTGTATAGAAGCATTGGCAATTTCATTCAAGCGGCGGTATTCTTTTTCAAGCTGTTCTACTTTAGCAACCGCCTGCCGTACCTCTTCGATATGAGCAAGTAACAAGTTTTCTAGGTTATCACCATCCACTCCCCGCATCATTTTCCGGTAGCGTTTATTAAGCCGATTCATTTTTATATTAATGTTAATAAATATAAGTAGTGCTAGAAAAATCAATACTGTCAATACAAGCAAAATATAGGGTAGGTTGTCAATAATTAAAGTATTATACTTTGATATATCGAGGTTAGTCATTGTGCACCTTTCTTTCTTCGAGATAGACTCTTTGCGGTTTTCCAAATAGGTATTGGCAATAGTAATTCACCTTACGGCGTTCCAGTTCTGGCTTTGATACCTAATACCAGCATACAATTTAAAATTACTTTATGTAGACTAGACGGGCCAAAAATAAGCGATCACAGCCGCTGCCGGTATAGCTGGCAACAAATTAGCCAGCTTGATTTTTTTTATTTCCAGTATTAGTATGCTCACTCCGACAATAAGAATCCCGCCTGTTGCCGTTAGCTCGGTTATTACGCGGTCAGACAGTATTGCGCTAAAAAATCCAGCAAGTAAAGTAATCAATCCTTGGTATACCAAAATAGACAGGCTGGACAAAGCAACTCCCACTCCCATGCTGCTGGCAAATACGATGGAAGTAATCCCATCCAAGAGAGATTTAGCATATAATGTACTGGCATCTCCTGTCAAGCCGTCCTGAATGGCTCCTACTACCGCCATAGCACCTATACAATATATTAAGCTAGCTGTAACAAACCCGTCACCAATACTATTTTTCCCCGAACTACCCTTATTTCCTAATTTACGGGACAACCAATCACCTATTTGATTTAATCCACCATCAATATTTAGCGCCTCCCCGACGATGGCCCCAACGGCTAACCCTAAAATGACGACAAGCATATTCTCTGTCTTAAATGCCATTTGTAAGCCAATAACGCCAACTGCCAAAGCCATTCCATGCATAATCGTATTTTGATATTTTTCCGGAATGCCGCGTTTTAGTGCCAGACCTACCCCTGATCCAATGATTACTGCTGCAGCATTAACTAAAGTTCCTTTCATAACCATCTTCCTCCCTGGGCAGCAATATTTTGAATTGCAGCAAGTGCTTCCTCGATATCTTGTTGGGTATTAAAATATCCCGGACTTAAACGTACTGTACCGGTTTTAAGCGTGCCAATCGTTTTATGTGCCCATGGTGCACAATGTAAACCAGATCGACAGGCAATATTATACTGCTGGTCAAGTATATGTGCCACCTGGCCACAATCTATCCCGCTTATCGTAAATGAGACGACTGCCGTTCGTCCCTGAATCCCATGTAATCCGTAAACCGTAACTTCTGGAATGGCAAGTAGCCCTTCAATCAACTGCTGGGTTAACTCCATTTCTTTTCCACGTATTACAGCCTGTCCTGTATTCTGAATAAATTGTACTCCGGCATATAAGCCAGCTATACCAGGAGTATTGGGAGTACCACTTTCCAACCTGTCAGGCATAAATTCTGGTTGCAAATCTGATTCAGATAAACTGCCGGTTCCGCCCACTCTAAGCGGTCTTACCGTGATAGCCTCACGAATATATAAACCGCCGGTCCCCTGCGGCCCAAGCAAGCCTTTATGCCCACTAAAAGCCAAAATATCAATTCCCATATCGGCAACATGAATGTCCTCTACCCCAGCCGTTTGTGCTGCATCTACCACTAGAATAACACCATGTTGCCTGGTTAATTTGCCAACCTCCGCCACTGGCATAATGGTTCCAGTAACATTGGAAGCATGGGTCATAACTACAGCTTTCGGCCTTTGTCTGATCGCATCGGCCATTGCGACCATATCCAGTTCGCCTGTAGAATTACAGGGAATTCGTTTAATTTCTACCCCTCTGGTCTGAGCAAGGCGAAGCGTTCTGGCTACTGCATTGTGTTCCATAGAAGTAGTAACAATACTGTCACCTGGATTTATCAAGCCCAAGATCACCATACTAATCGCATCGGTAGCGTTATAGGTAAACACTAGCTGATTCGCATCAGTGATACCAAATACATCGGCCAATGCTTCTCGGGTTTCATATAGTAGTAAACTAGCCTCCCGTGCCATCTTATGTCCGCCACGCCCTGGGTTAGCACCTCTAGTTCGCAGACAGCGATCTACTGCTTGATATACACTTTCCGGTTTAGGCCAAGTAGTAGCAGCATTATCAAGGTATATCATCATCAGCTCAGCCCCTAGTTTTCCAATATCATCTGTGCTAAAGGGAAGGGCTCAAGCGCCCGGTGCAAAATACCATGGAGGTGGGCAATTAATAATCCATAGTTTACTATTGGCACCCCGGCCTCTCTAGCCGTAGCTAAACGATAGAGCATCTCCCTCCGGTTGAGCATACATCCGCCACAATGAACAATCAGCTTATATTTTGTCAAATCTGGCGGAAATGTCCCACCAGATACCCATTCAAAATCAAGTTCTCCCCCTACATTTTGTCTAAGCCAACGCGGAATTTTCATTTTGCCAATGTCATCGGCCTGACGGTGATGAGTACATCCTTCAGCAATTAATACCTTATCACCAGGTTCAAGAGTATCAATCGCTTTAGCCCCTGCAACCAGGGTTTCTAAATCGCCTTTGTGGCGCGCTAACAGAATAGAAAATGAGGTTAGCATTACTCCTGGCGGAGTATCTGCGCCTACCTTCATAAATTCCTGTGAATCGGTAACCACTAAACGCGGCGGTTTCTTTAACCCTGCTAATACTTCTTTTAATTCGCGTTCTTTAGCCACTACGGCACAGGCATCATTATCCAAAATGTCCCTGATGGTCTGTACCTGCGGGAGAATCAATCGCCCCTTCGGTGCAGCTAAATCAATAGGAACCACCAAAACGATAATATCCCCTGGTGAAATCAAGTCCCCAATCAATGGCGGACCTTCCCAATCGTCAGGAGCTAATTTAATCATAAGTCGTTTAAGCTCTTCAATGCCTTGGCCAGTTTTGGCGCTAATGGTGCTTAGCGGCAAATCTATCTCTGCACTCCATCGCTCCACTACATCATGGCTTAATGGCAATATATCACTTTTGTTAATTACACCGGCTATCGGCAACTTGCGCTTTCTAATTTCCCCGATAAGTTCTTTCTCGTAGTCTGTTATTCCTTGTTCCGGCTCAATGACCACAACCGCTAAATCAGTCTTATTAAGTACTTGCATAGTGCGCTCTACCCGCAGTGCACCTAAGTCACCTACGTCATCAATGCCAGCAGTATCAATAATCATAACAGGTCCAATCGGTAATATTTCCATAGCCTTGTACACTGGATCAGTGGTAGTGCCTGGCACATCTGAAACCAGAGCAATATCCTGGTTGGTAAGAGCATTGATTAAACTGGATTTTCCTGCATTTCGCCGTCCAAAAATCGCGATATGCAGCCGTGACCCTTTGGGTGTTTCTTGCATATTTCAATCCCCCTATTTTCTCGTTCCGGCAATGCCCGGTCTAGTCATAACCCGCGGATCTAAGATTGCATCAAGCTGGTCTTCTGGTAATACTGCTAATTCAATGGCTGCTTCTCGCACTGTTATTTTTGCTTCCCTGGCTCTCTGCGCCACCGCAGATGCTAGATCATAGCCAATATGCGGTACTAACGCGGTTACACTAACCTGGCTGTTAAGTAGCAATTCTTGACAACGTTCGACATCTGCGGTTATTCCCTGTACACAAAATTCATTTAGTATTCTTACAGTATTTTTTAAGATTGTTAGACTTTCCAATAGATGATGCGCTATAAGCGGCATAAACGGGTTAAGTTCAAGTTGGCCTGATTGCGCTGCCATGCTAATTGCCATGTCAGAAGCCATGACATGAAAGACTGCCTGATTAACCGCCTCTGGGATGATCGGGTTAACTTTTCCTGGCATAATCGACGATCCCGCTTGTCGTTCAGGCAATCGTATCTCACCTAACCCTGCACATGGGCCTGAAGACATTAATCTTAAATCATGCGCCATTTTCCCCAAGTTGACGGCTAGTGCTTTTAACAATCCAGAAACTTCAACAAAAACATCGGCATTTTGAATTACATCAATCATATTTTCTGCCCTAGCTACCCCAACGCCAGCATACTGGCGCACCCGTTCATTAACCATAAATATGTATTTTTTATCTGCATTAATCCCAGTACCAATGGCGGTGCCACCTAAACCAACTTGGCGCAACCGTTCTTCTACTTTGTATAAACGCCAGCGGTCACGAGCAATCGCAGTCGCATAGGCACTAAACTCCTGTCCAAGCATGATGGGTACGGCATCCTGCATTTCGGTTCGTCCAACCTTGATAACACCTGCAAACTCAGCTTCCTTCACTTGCAGGGCCTCCTGCAATTCTGCACAAGCTTCACTCAAGGGTTTTAGTAACCAAATTGCAGCAATTCGCAAGGCTGTTGGATACACGTCATTGGTGGACTGATGCATATTCACATGATTAAGCGGGTGAACCAATGTATAGTCTCCACGGTTTCCACCAAGAATCTCAATCGCTCGGTTTGCCAATACTTCGTTAACATTCATGTTTGTTGATGTTCCTGCCCCGCCTTGCAACGCATCAACAACAAATTGATTATCCCACTGCCCATCCATAACTTCGTTGGCTGCCGTAACTATGGCCTGAGCCTTATCTTTAGGCAAATATCCTAACTCGGCATTCACCTCTGCTGCTGCTTTTTTTATTAAGGCAATGGCTTTAATCAGTGATGTAGATACTTTATGTCCTGAAAGAGGAAAGTTTTCCAATGCTCGTAAGGTATGGATACCATAATACACGTCTTCAGGCACTTCTCGCTCGCCCAACAAATCTTTTTCCCGACGCATCCGCAACGCCTCCGTACTATGAGTCCCATTTTGTTTCACGTGAAACACATTCTAGAAGCCGTGAAATACAAATATACAAGTAGATGTGTAAACTACTATACAATTAACTGTCCATTAAATTTGGTACTAGCAGCTTCCTGACTAGCTGATAGCATGTCCATTATTCGTTCTAAATCTTCATTTGAGTAGTATTCAATTTCAATTTTGCTCTTTAACTTTCCTGGTTTAATTCTAACTTGTGTACCAAGCAACAGTTTTAGTCGATCTTCAAACTCACTCATAAACAGATGATTCGGTTCTTGCATCTTACCGGTTTGTTTGGTTTCCGCTGTTTTTTTAGAACGAGACACTAATTGACGCACTAATTCTTCGGCATCACGGGCAGAAAGATCTTCTTCAATAATTTGTTTGGCTGCAACGATCTGCATTTCTGGATCTTCCAAGGCGAGTAGTGGCCTTGCCTGTCCCATAGTTAATGTTCCACGTGAAACAAAATTTTGAACTTCAGGGTGAAGGTTAAGCAATCTCACCGTATTCGCAATCATTGACCGACTACGCCCAATTCGCTGCGCTACTTCTTCCTGGGTCAAGCCAAATTCCTCCATAAGTCTGCGGAAAGCCATGGCTTCTTCAATAACATTCAGATCCCGGCGCTGAAGATTCTCAATAAGTGCTATTTCCATCATTTCAGCATCAGTATATTCACGTAGCACTGCCGGAATTGTCTTGAGTCCAGCCATTTGCGATGCACGCCAGCGTCTCTCACCAGCGACCAGTTCATAACCATTAAGAATCTTTCTAACTATAATCGGCTGAATAACACCATGTTGTTTAATCGACTGAGCCAGTTCTGCCAAGGCCTCTTCATCAAAATCCCGACGGGGTTGGTGTTGGTTGGGAATAATATCTTTAATTAAAATCTCATTCACAGGCTCATTACTATCAACACTCTGTTCTGGACTCGGTGAACTAAATAAGGCCTCCAAACCTCTACCTAATCCTCGTTTACTCATCCCCAATCACCTCACGTGCTAAATCAAAATAAACTTCTGCACCCCTTGATTTAGGGTCATATTTTATCACTGGCTGTCCATGGCTAGGCGCTTCACTTAAACGAACATTTCTTGGAATAATAGTTTGGTACACTTTATGTCGGAAGTGATTTTTTACCTCATCAACAACCTGAATTGACAAATTCGTCCGAGCGTCGAACATAGTAAGCACTACTCCTTCAAGAGTAAGTACCGGATTAAGATTCTTCTGAACCAAACTAATGGTATTCATTAGTTGTGTCAAACCCTCCAAGGCATAAAATTCGCATTGGATTGGCACAAGTACCGAATTAGCGGCAGTCAAGGAGTTTATTGTTAGTAAACCTAATGATGGCGGACAGTCGATTAATACATAATCGTAGGCATATTTAGATTTATCTAGAGCACGCTTAAGTTTACCCTCACGTGACATCATGGCTACTAATTCAATTTCTGCACCAGCCAATTGAATGGTAGCTGGTAACAATTTGAGATTAGGAATTTCAGTTTGAACAATAATGGATTCTAACGGAACTTCGTTAACCAATGCATCATAAATACAACGCTTAATGGTTCCTTTATTGAATCCCAACCCACTAGTTGAGTTTCCCTGTGGGTCTATATCAATAAGTAACACCTTTTTGCCTAACTCAGCCAAACAAGCCGCGAGGTTGACCGCAGTCGTTGTTTTTCCTACCCCGCCTTTTTGATTGGCGATAGCAATCACTTTAACCAAGCTTATTTCACCTCAAAATAGATTAGTTCCCTCTTTTCATTCCACAAATCTACGCAATTTCCTGCCAAAAACTGTTGTAAAGAAAACTTGGATTAGCGGAAGTTTTCTTTGCTAACACCAACATTACTACAATGCGTATGAATATCTCATAGTCGTATGGAATTTAGACTCATTCCGGTATATCTTACTTTAACTAATTGGCAAAATATACTATAATGCTAATTATACCACTTAAAACTAAGGAGGTATCCTTGAATGCCTATGTACCACCCGCGCTTAACCACCATTGACCTTGCCGAAACCAAACGCTATGCCGGGTTGGGAAAAAACATCAATTTTTCTGCAGAGTTGTTAGCAGAAGCCTGTACGCAAGGTCAACTTCTGGCTGTTCCTAAAGGAGTGTGGCAAGTGTATGCTTATGATCAAGAAGAGCATACCATAATGGCTCCTGAACCGCTAACCTTAACCGCTGATAGTGTGGTTAACCATTTATATGGAGCTACCCATGTAGCCGTAATGGCAGTAACCATCGGTCTTGCATTGGAATTAGAAGTATCTAACCTGTTTTCACAAAATCAGTATACAGCAGCCCTATTACTAGATGCTGCCGGTACAACAGCAGTAGAAGCAGCTTGTGACGCTGTCTGTTCCATCATAGCACAACATGCCGGACGTTCAGGTCTAATAGCCGGACGCCGTTTCAGCCCAGGCTATGGCGGGTGGTCGATTGAGGTGCAACCATTAATAGTAAGTCTGGCAACAGGTGCTAGTATTGATATTAGCGTTACTGACACAAAAATGCTGGTACCACGTAAATCAGTAACTGCCATTGTGGGCCTCTATCCTTACCATCAAATCCTCAACTTATCTCATCAACAAGAACTAAGCTGTGACAAATGCGGGCAAATTGGTTGCCACGCACGAAAGGAGACATAAACAACATGATCGCTATTTTTGATGGTGCCATAGGTACCATGTTACAGCAAGCAGGCTTGAAACCAGGCCACTGTCCCGAAATGTGGAACATCCTGGAGGTAGATAAAGTTATTGACATTCACCGACAATATGTAGCAGCAGGTGCTAATATAATAGAAACAAATACCTTTGGTGCTAATCGTATCAAACTATCCCATTATGGCTTGGAAAACAAAATGGCAGCAATTAATACTGCCGGGGTAACTGCTGCCCGTCAGGCAGCAGGAGCAAATGCAAAAATTGCTGGTTCTGTTGGTCCGACAGGCAAGTTTATTGCCCCTTTGGGTGAACTATCATTTGATGACGCATACCAGGCATTTTATGAACAAATTTGTGTTCTAGATCAAGCCGGAGTTGACTACATAATTATAGAAACTATTATTGATATCCAAGAAATGCGGGCAGCACTCTTGGCAGCTAAAGCGGCAACAAAAAAACCAATCATTTGCCAATTATCTTTTGAAGCCGACGGCCGAACTGTAACCGGCACCGATCCACGTACCGCTGCCATTACATTAGAAGCCTTGGGTGCAAGCGTTATTGGTGCCAATTGTTCATTAGGCCCGGCACAACTACTCCCCGTAGTAGAAATATTAGCTACATCCACTTATCTTCCCATCAGTGTACAGCCAAACGCCGGTATGCCCGAATTGGTAAATGGTCAAACCATATTTCCTATGTCGGCTAAAGAAATGGCCGAATGGGTACCAAAACTTGCGAATGCTGGAGCCAGCTATATCGGCGGCTGTTGCGGGACGACTCCCGCTCACATTCAGGCCATCCGTCAAGCCGTTGACCAACTAACAATTCCCCCCAGAAAACCACCTGAAATTGTAACCGCTTTGACCAGTCGCACCCGTACAGTATATTTGGGACCGAGTGTATCACCAGTAATCATTGGTGAAAGAATTAACCCCACTGGCCGTAAAGCCCTGGCAAATGAAATTAAGGCCGGTAATTTTATTACCGTAAAAAAAGATGCACTGGCGCAAGTCAAAGCCGGTGCCGGAATATTAGATGTCAACATGGGCGTGCCTGGCATTAATCAAGAACTTGCCATGAAACAAGCTATAGAAGATTTATCATCCCTAGTTGATGTGCCACTGGCCATCGATACCACTGACCCCGCTACACTGGAGGCCGGACTTAAAATCTATCCCGGACGAGCACTAATCAATTCAGTAACTGCTGAAACCGATCGCCTAGAATCTTTCCTGCCACTTGCCAAAACATATGGAGCTGTTGTTTTATGTCTACCGCTATCTGATCAAGGTGTACCAAAAACAGCAGCCGAACGAATAAACATAGCAAAACAAATTATTCATATAGCAGAACAGTATGGCTTGCGTCGTCAAGATCTCTTGCTAGATGCCTTGGTTATGACAATAGCAACCGATTCGCAAGCTGCTGCAGAGACTCTATTAACCCTAAAAATGTATCGCGAACAGCTTGGCTGCCCGACAGTCATGGGACTAAGTAATGTCTCCTTTGGGTTGCCACGTCGCGATATAGTGAATGCCGCTTTTTGCGCTATGGCGTTAGACGCCGGGCTTGATGCCCCAATTCTCAATCCGCTTGATCCATTAATGCAAGATATCTGGTCAGCAGCAGTAGCCTTAAGCGGACGTAATCGCCAAGCAGTAACCGAATACAGCAAAAAATATGTAGACATACCTTCCCAGACGCTAAAATCTGATCCAAACGCACCGGATATTTTGACTCAAATTCGCCAAACCGTAATTGATGGCGAAACAACAGGCATAGCACCACTAATCCGCCAAGCTCTGGTTGAAAATCACAGCCCGCTGGTAATTACCGAACAAGCGCTGACAGCCGCGATGAATGACGTCGGACAAGCCTTTGAGCAAGGACGCTGTTTTTTGCCACAAGTACTGTTATCTGCCGAAACTATGCGAACTGCCTTCAATACAATAAAAGAAGTATTACCCTCCCATAGCAACCAAAGCCTTGGCACCGTAGTCTTAGCCACAGTAAAGGGTGATATTCATGACCTGGGAAAAAACATTGTTGCAGCATTGTTAGAAAATAACGGTTTTACTGTTATAGACTTAGGAAAAGATGTTCCTAGCGAAACCATTGTCGACGCTGCTCAAAAACACCAGGCTCAGATTGTCGGGTTATGCGCCCTTATGACAACTACCTTGCCACAAATTGACGCAACAATTAGTGCCCTTAAGGCTTCAGGCTTCACTGGCCAAACAATAGTAGGCGGTGCAGTACTTACTGAAAGCTATGCCCGACAAGCCGGAGCTGATGCTTATGCCGCCAACGGAATAGCGGCAGTCAATATTGCTAAACAACTGCTACGCACAAAATAGTAAATGGGGGGTAGCTATGAAACAAGACCGTTACCGTGGTGCGCTCCTAGGGTTGGCCATCGGGGATGCGTTAGGAGTACCAGTAGAAGGTAAAACTCCTGGCAGCTTTACGCCAGTAACTGACCTCATAGGCGGCGGTTCTTTTAATCTCAACCCTGGGCAATGGACCGACGATACCTCTATGGCCCTATGTCTGGCAGAAAGTTTAATTAACAATCCGGAATTTGATCCAGCCGATCAAATGAATCGCTATCTTCGTTGGTACACAGAAGGCTATTTAAGCAGTACTGGTAGCAGCTTTTCAGTCGGTAATACCGTTCGTGCGGCATTAGAGTATTACAGGCAAACCGGACAACCTTACGCCGGTTCGGAAAATCCCCGTGCGGCAGGTAACGGGTCCCTGATGCGGCTGGCGCCTGTACCGCTGCGGTACGCATCCACCCCAGCACTGGCGATCAGCCTAGCAGCCAATAGTTCACGTACTACTCATGCTGCCAGGGAAGCCGTTGACGCCTGCCGCTATTTTGCCGCCCTACTTGTTGGTGCAATTTATGGTCAAGATAAAACCACTCTGCTTAGCAAATATTACTCGCCATTGTCTACAGGTTGGGACATCCCTTTATCTGCAAATGTTGCCAAAGTTGCCGCTGGATCGTATAAATCCAAGAATCCACCAGATATCCGCGGTACAGGTTATGTTGTTGATTGTTTGGAAGCTGCATTATGGGCTTTTTATCATAGTAATAGCTTTGCTTCAGGTGCTTTGCTTGCCGTTAATTTAGGTGACGACGCCGATACCACGGGTGCTGTTTATGGGCAACTAGCCGGAGCCTATTATGGAGCAAGCAGTATACCTGCTTCTTGGCTTACCAAGTTATACAAGCGTGATTATATTGAAAAACTGGCCGATACATTATGTCAACTTTCTTCTTGTTAACAGTGTCATTCTTTGCAAAAAACAATATGACCAGACGCTATTATTTTAATTATACAAAAACCTCCCTACACAGGGAGGCTTTTTTTACCAAAAATTTATAACTACGTTTTTCCAAAATTAAACGCCTAACACTTTTCTACTCGAATAGAATAATAATCTATCTTATTCTATGCTTGACATAAACCAACTTTTTGGCTACTATCGGATACCAGCTATTTGGGAGAAACTACTTGCTGTGAACTACAACGACTAGCAGCATTCACCAGATCGTCCGTTTTATTGTTCATCATCTCTGGCCTATTTATATGCTAAGACATAGTTTTCGGATATTTATTTCGGATTTTTGTAGCTTGTTCAAATGACAGCAGCAATCCCTACAAGTAACCACAAGTTCTTGTTCTTCACAATATCGCTCCTAATTATGTCAGGGCTATTTCCCTTTCCTTAAGGCTACCACAACATTATGAATATCTTATGAAGAACAAAGATTAGGCATACAATTATTTACGACTATTTTTAACCTGGATATTAATCGTAACATAGTCTCCTTCTATATCCTGTTTTACCTTAATATCCATACCACTTTTCTTCATCTGGTTTATAACACTATTAATAGTATTAATAAAAATCCGGACATCTTTGATTAATTTAACCACTGTCTGCCTGGGGGTTACCGGTTTTTCCCGGGAAATATTCTTTATATAAGTTTCAATCAGGTCTTCGGTTTCCCTGACGTTTAAACCATTTTTTCTTACCCCTTCAAGTACTTCCAATTGCAAACGTGGATCCTCCAATTTTAACAAGGCACGCGCATGACGCTCTGTCAACTTCTGTTCCACCACAGATTGACGCACTTCTGGAGCAAGTTTTAATAACCGAAGTTTATTGGCAATTGTTGATTGATTTTTTCCTACCCGGCGAGCTAATTCTTCCTGAGTAAAATTAAAACAGGCAATTAGGTGCTGATAACCCTCAGCTTCTTCTAAAAAATGCAAATCTTCCCGTTGAAGATTTTCAATCATGGCCAATTCAGCCATTTCTTTATCGTCCAGGTCGCGTACAATAACTGGCACTTCGGTAAGACCAGCCATCTTTGATGCCCTAAGTCTCCGTTCTCCAGCAATAAGCTCAAATTTATCTCCTTGGCGGCGGACTAACAGTGGCTGAATAACACCAAATTCCCGAATGGATGCGGACAATTCCTGAAGCGATTCATCAAGAAATGTCTTACGCGGCTGAAAAGGATTTGGCACAATACTATCAGGGGAAATTCGTTGCACTGCTTGTAACTCATTAGTAGTAACCTCTAGTACATGATTAGCTGTATCAATAATTGTATTATGCTGTTCACTAGTAGCTGCCGGAACGACTTCTGGAGCAGCTTCAGGAACATTTGGTGTAGAATCTCCGATACCAAACAACCTTGCCAAGTTTCTCATGTTTCCACCACCACCTACCAAAAACATTAAAACATACCTACGCTTACTAACTATAATTTATCAACTTTTCCTGACTCGCTGTACCTACCAGTATTCATTACTACAGAAAGTACATGGTTCAACAACAAG